>DASXJP010000246.1:0-10403 GCA_036497345.1 Thermoanaerobaculia bacterium | reverse complement strand
AACCACATGGACGACGCACTGCTGTCCTACCAGGAGGCGCTGAAGATTTACCGCGAGTTCGCCCAGAAGAACCCGGACACCTATCTCCCTGAAGTGGCACTGACGCTAAACAACCTGGGAGGTTTGCACCTCGACCAGAACCATAGGGAAGATGCCCTGCGGTCCTTCGAGGAGGCGCTGAAGATTCGACGCGATCTCGCCCAGAAGAACCCGGAAACCTATCTACCCACGGTTGCACATACGCTGAACAACCTGGGAGTTTTGCAAAGCGACCAGAACCACGTGGAGGATGCCCGACGGTCCTACGAGGAAGCCCTGGAGACTTACCGCAAGCTAGCTCAAAAGAACCCCGACACCTATATACCGTACATGGCCATTACGCTTGTCAACCTAGGATTTTTGGAAAGCGCCCAGAACCACTTGGAGGATGCTCTACGATCCTACGAAGAGGCGCTGAAGATCTATCGCGAGCTCGTGCAGAAGAATCCGGATACCTTCTTGCCAAGGCTGGTTAGAACGCTAGCCTTTCGAGGAGGTGCTTACCATATTCAAAGTAAAATCGGCGAAGCTCGATCCTCCTATCAGGAGGCACTAGAGATTTGCGAGAGCTTGGCCAAACAGAACCCCCAAGAATACGAGAAAGAAATTGCGACTCTTAAAGAATTATTGAGCGATCTAGATAAGCAACCTTCGCCTCCCGACCACCCATGAGGCTCGAAGAGGGTCTCTCCTCACCACACCCCCTCTCCCACCAGCAACGAGATCCGCCCCGGCCGCCCCTCCACCGCCACCTCCAGGGTGGCGTACGTCCAGCGCCCGGCCGACTTGTGAGCCACGGCGTAGAGGGTGCCGTCCTTCCTGGAGCCCTTCAGGGGGATGGCGAGGGCCGCGTTACCCGACGAGCCGGTGGTTCTGACATGCCCTGAGACCCACCACCCCTCGCGGATCGGCTCGCCGAGCTCGGCCCGCACCTGGGGATTCGCCTCCGCCCGCGCGACGGCCTCCCGGAAGACGTCCGTGTGCCGCATCAGCGTGAGGACGAAGAGCACGATCGACCCCGCGAAGAACAGCGCCAGGATCGAAAAACCGACGGCCGGGACGACCCACTTCCGGTTGCGCTGCCGCCAACTCCGCGGCGGGGCCGGGGTGGCGTTCACATCGGGCAGGGACATGGGAGGCTCCTTTCGGGAAGGAGACGGTGCTCAGAGGGTGTCTGGAAAGTGCCCCCCCACTGTAGAGACGCCCCGTGGGGCGTCTCCAGGGCGGTGTTATCAGCCTCGCAATCCCCGAGGCCCCGCGGGAGCTCAGTGGCAAAACAGGCCCTTTTCTCCGCCTCGGAGACGCCCCGCAAGGGGCGTCTCTACAGTGGGGCGGCTGCGATAGCTCCCACCTTTCCAGACACGCTCCCAGGCGTCTGAGCGAAACGTCGAGCCCATCTTACTTCCCATCCGGGCGCAGATCACCACCCTGAATCCCTCAGCAGGGGGTGACATCAAAGACTTCTTCGTGTACCCTTTGGACACGCTTTGTCGCCTTGGATCGCGAAAGGATCGATATGCCGAAGGTCGCTCTTGCGGATTCCTTGACGGACTGGGAGAACCTCATCGCCAACGCGAGCATTCATGAGGCCGACGATCCCATACTCGCCCGGAATCTCGCGGCGCTGCGGGTCGTATTGGAGCACGCGAAAGAGACCGCGGCCTACCGGCTGCGCCTCGAGGCTGAGCGCCAGGTCGCCACGCGGGCGCTCGCCGAGGACAAGGCGCAAGGCAAGCATCTCGCCATGCAAGTCCGCCACTCTCTGCGGGCGATCTACACCGCGAGAGGTCCGCGCATCGCCAGCTTCGGCATGAAGCCACGGCCCCTCGCCAAGGGCGCGGCTCCCCCAAAGCCCCAATTCGAGGCGCCTGGCGATCCGGACGTGGCAGCGGACCCCGAGTAGGCCGCTGCTGTTCTCTTTTCGCGCGGCTCCCTCGATCGCGGGGCCGCTTCCGCCCTTCGATCCCACGTCCCCGGGGCTCGCGGGGCCGCTTCCGCCCTCCCAAACTCCGATGCGGAATCTCGTTGGGCCATCGCTGCCCTCCCAGATCCTCGTCTGGGATCTCGAAGGGCAGCGGCCGCCCAACGAGATTCTCATTCAGGATCTCGGAGGGCAGCCGTTGCCCAGTGAGATTTTGTTCCGGGATCTCAGAGGGCAGCCGTTGCCCTCCGAGATCTTTTTCCAGGATCTCGGAGGGCGGCGATCGCCCAGCGAGATCCTGGCCGGAAATCTCGCGGGGCAGCCGTTGCCCCCTGAGATCTCCGTCGAGAATCTGGGAGGGCGACGGCCGCCCCATGAGATTTCAGACGCCCCCTCCGGAGGGCGCTCCGGCCCCCGCGAAGCGTCGAAGCGCGGGAAGAGAGCGGCAGGACGCGGAGCTCTTGGGGCCAGACCGCGAAGGGGGTCCACCCCGGCGATACGCTATGCTCAGAGACGAGAGATCCTTCGATGCCGAGCACACCCTTCTCCCGCACCTTCCACGTCCGCTGGGGCGACATGGACTTCAACGCCCACATGCGCAACACCGCCTATCTGGACACCGCCGTGGACGTCCGCCTGATGTACTTCGCGGAGAACGGCTTCCCGTCGAGCGAATTCGAGCGGCTGCGCCTCGGGCCGGTCGTGAGGCGCGACGAGCTGGAGTACTACCGGGAATTCCACCTGCTCGATCCGGTCACGGTCACCCTGGAGCTGGCGGGGATCAGCCCCGACGGCTCCCGCTTCCGGCTGCGCAACGACTTCTTCCGCCAGGACGGCACTCTGGCCGCCCGCCTCACCTCCACCGGCGGCTGGCTCGACCTCGCCCAGCGGCGGCTCGTGGTCCCGCCCGAAGCCATCACGGACCTTTTGAAGGCGCTCCCGCGGACCGCGGACTTCGAGGAGATGGCGCCGCTGCAGAAGCGGTGATGAGGCTGCCTTGACTTACGCCAAAATTACGCCAATAAGCTTCTACTTGTTTCTCCCGGTTGGAGGGGGCTATTCTGTGATCTCCGAAGAGCCGGTCTGGAACCAACTGAAGATACCGTTTGGATCTGAAGGAAGCATGGGCGTAGCACATCGGCGTCGCGCCTCGCCAGTCTCGCGCCTGCCTGTCGGCGGCGGGACCGAGGTCTTCCGCCGGGCCCTGCTACGGCTCAAGACGATCTCTCAGGAGAGCCCCGCAACCGAGCGCGGGTATCCGTTCGCTTGCGCGGTCACCCGCCATGCCATCGACGCGTATTGGACCACGCTCCAGGAAGATGGGGAGCGCTGGCCTGTGCCCGCGCTGGAATGGGATCAGCCCTGGCCGGCGGTCGGCCCACGAATCCTCAGGCTGGCCGAAGAGATCGGGGAGATTGTGGCGCGGGACGAGCCGGTCTCAGCCGGATTCAGGATCGGCGAGGTCTACACGGCCCTGCTCCCCGCCGACTTTCGCGCCCGGCACGGCGTCTTCTACACCCCTCCGGCGCTGACCCACCGGCTGCTGGACCTCGCCACCACGGCGGGAGTGGATTGGACCAGGGCGTACGCCCTGGATCCGGGGTGCGGCGGGGGCGCGTTCCTGACGCCGATCGCCCTCAAGATCCTATCGTCTCTCAATCCCAGAAGACCGGCCGCGGCCCTGGACCACATCTCCGCTCACGTCCGGGGATTCGAGCTCGATCCGTTCGGCGCGTGGATGTCCCAGGTGGTGCTGGAATCCGCTCTGATCGACTTGTGCCGCAACGCCGGAAGACGGCTGCCCCCGGTCGTCACAGTCTGCGACGCGCTCGCCCAGGAGCCCGCGGAGGAGAGATTCGATCTCGTGATCGGAAATCCTCCGTATGGCCGCGTCACGCTGGAGCCGGAGATCCGGGACCGCTACCGGCGCAGCCTCCATGGCCACGCCAATGTCTATGGTCTGTTCATGGACCTGGGCGTCCGCTGGGCCCGGCCCGGGGGTGTGATCGCATATGTCACGCCCACGGGATTCCTCGGCGGCCGGTATTTCAAAGAGCTCCGTAAGCTCATGGCGCAAGAGGCGCCACCAGCGGCCATCGACCTCGTCACCAGCCGGAAAGGCGTGTTCTCAGACGTCCTGCAGGAGACCCTGCTCGCCGCCTATCGAAAAGGTGGTGAGGACCGGCGGGCGGACGTTCACCTGATCTCCCTGCAGAGCGAGACGGCCCTCGAAGTGAGCCGCGTCGGCTCCTTTGCGCTGCCCTGCCAGCCGACCGAGCCCTGGTTGATCCCCAGGGACCATCGTCAGGCGGACCTGATCGAGCGCCTGCGCCACATGCCGCATCGCCTGTCTGATTATGGCTACAAGGTCTCGACGGGCCCCCTGGTGTGGAATCGTCACAAGCCGCAGCTCCACGTCCATCCGGTCGCCGGCTCGGTTCCCATCCTCTGGGCCGAATGCATCACATCGGACGGACGGTTCCAGCACCGGACGGAGAAGAAGAATCACAAGCCGTTTCTGAAGCCGAAGAAAGGTCAGGAGTGGCTCCTGATCGACGAGCCCTGCGTGCTGGTGCAGAGGACGACCGCCAAGGAGCAGCGCCGGAGGCTCCTCGCCGCCGAGCTTCCCGCCCGGCTGCTCCGGAAGCTCGGCGCCGTATCGGTGGAAAATCATCTGAACATGGTGCGGCCGGTGGTCGAAACGCCGGCGGTCTCCCTGCGGGTGATCGCGGCGATTCTCAACAGCGATATCGTGGACGCCGCGTTCCGTTGCATCAGCGGAAGCGTGGCGGTCTCCGCGACCGAGCTCGAAGCGCTGCCTCTACCTCCCCCCGCGTCGGCGCGCCGCCTGGAAAAGCTGCTGGAGGCTGGCGCCACCCGCGAGGCTCTGCAGGATCACATTCGCGATCTGTACATGCGAGATCAAAAAGATGTCGCTGCCAGGATTGCCGCCTAGATGAAGGAAGCCGATCAGTCCAGCCTCGCAGAGGCGTCAGGAAGTAGCCCGGTGGCGTGAGCCCCGGGGATCAGAGCATCTCCACTCCCAATAGCCCCGCCAGGGGCGGCAGGATTCTTCGTGTGCGATGGATCTCCGTCCTTCTATCAAGGAATCCTGCCGCCCCTGGCGGGGCTCCGGGGAGATTGAACGTACTTCATTTCCCGGGGCTTACGCCACCGGGCTAATTCCTGTCGCCCTACGGGCTGGAGGGTGATATGCGTAAGGGTTCCGTACCAACCCAACTTCCCTACTCAAACTGCCTCAGCACCTGAGGCTCCAATTCCCCTCTTCGCACCGATGCTTCTACCACACGCCTGTACTTTCCAAAATCAGAGTCCGTGGCTCCAGACGGGCGCGACTGAAGGCGCATAAAATATAAAAACGCATTGATTTTCTCTACGTCCCTACGACCGCCGCGACGCTGAAGAGGACTTCTAATCTTTCTGGTCGAATCCTCGATTCGCCCGGCCACACGATCGGCCTCGTGCAGAATATCTGAATAGCTAAGGCTCGCCATTCGGTCTAAGAATTGGTCAAAGTCAAACATACTATCCTGAGCCTATGCAAGGACTCGTTCCCCTACTCCCGCCGGTTCACCCACTCCCACCCGAACCGCCCCTTGATGCACAAATGCCCGCGGGTGACGTCGTGGTCCAGGGGGGAGGTGGCCTTGACGATCTTCTCGTCCTGCACGTGGATGGTTAGCGTGCAGCCGACGCCGCAATAGGGGCAGATGGTGTCGGTGGCGGTCTGGCGGGATTCGTCCCAGGCTTCGGCCTGGCGGAGGTCGAATTCGCTCTTGAACATCAGGGCGCCGGTGGGGCAGACGCCGATGCAGTTTCCACAATAGACGCAGGCCGAGTCGGTCAGCGGGACGTCGTATTCGGTAGAGATGCGGGCCTCGAAGCCGCGGCCGGCCAGTGCGATGGCGAAGGTGTTCTGCGCGTCCGTGCCGCAGGCCTCCACGCACTTGTAGCAGAGGATGCACTTCGAGTAGTCGCGGACGTAGAGCTCGTTGTCCACTTTCACCGGCTGCCCCACGGTGGAGGCGTGGCCATCGTGCGGAGCATGATGATGGCCGGGGCGGGCGAGGTCCCGTTCGTGGTCCCGGGCGGGCGGGGCCGGCGGTCCGAAACGCTCGGGGTGGGCGTCGTACCGCTCCATGTAGCCCGCGACCTGCGGCGCGGTCGAGAGGTCCACGGAGGAGCCCAGCAGCTCCAGCACCATCCGCCGGCTCAAGCGCACGCGCTCGGAATCGGTATGGACCACCATCCCCGGCTCGGCCTTGCGCGAGCAGGCGGGGACCAGCGTGCGCGATCCTTCCACCTCCACCACGCAGATGCGGCAGACGTTGACCGGCGTCAGGTTCTCCAGGAAACAGAGGGTGGGCGTGTCGATTCCGATCTGGCGCGCGGCTTCGAGCAGCGTCGCGCCCTCGGGCACGGCCACGCTCTGGCCGTCGATGGTCAGCTCCACCGCGCGGCGCGGCCGCGGGGGCGGCACCACCGGCAGCGGACCGCGAGGGACGGGCGTCTTGGCGTCGGGGGCATCCTGGAAGGTCATAAAGTTTTTTCCTGATAGATAGGAAGCCTCGCGAGCGCCGATTCGATCGCCGCCGAGGCGGTCTGGCCGAGGCCGCAGATGGAGGCGTCGCGCATCGCCTGCCCCAGCTCCTTGAGCAGGGCGACCTCGGCCGCGACCGAGCCCAGCGGCCGGTCTGTGGCCAGCCGGTGCAGCAGCTCCTCCTGGCGCACGGTGCCCACGCGGCAGGGGACGCACTGCCCGCACGATTCGTCGCGGAAAAACTGCGCGATCCGCCGCAGGATCTGGCGCAGATCGACGGTGTCGTCGAACGGCATCACCACGGCCGAGCCGAGGGAGGCGCCGATGGCGCGGGTGCCCTCGAAGGTGAGCGGGGCGTCGAGATGGTCCGGGGTCACGAAGGCGCCGGCCGCACCGCCCAGCAGGATGGCCTGGATGCGTCCATTCCCACCGAAACCGCCGGCGAGATCGATCAGCTCCCCCAGGGTGATCCCGAACGGCGCCTCATAGACCCCGGGGCGCTGCACGTGCCCGGAGACGCAGAAGAGCTTGGGGCCGGTCGAGCGCTCGGTGCCGATGGCGGCGAACGCCTTCCCCCCTTCGATCACGATGGGGAGGACGTTGACCAGGGTCTCGACATTGTTGATCACGGTGGGTGCCCCGAACAGGCCCGCCTCGGTGGGGAACGGCGGCTTGTTGCGCGGCTCGCCGCGGCGCCCCTCCAGGGAATTCATCAGCGCCGTCTCTTCGCCACAGATGTAGGCCCCGGCTCCGCGCCGCAGCTCGATGTCGAAGCGCACGCCGTCCCCCAGGATGTCGTCGCCCAGGAAGCCGCGCTCGCGGCAGCGGTGGAGGGCGTTCTCGATGCGCGCCAGGGCCAGCGGATATTCGCCGCGGAGGTAGAGGTACCCCTTCTCGCAGCCGGTGGCGAAGCCGGCGATGGTCATCGCCTCGATCAGCGCGAAGGGATCGTTCTCCATCAGCACCCGGTCCTTGAAGGTGCCGGGCTCGGACTCGTCGGCGTTGCAGACGAGGTAGCGCGGCAGCGCGGCCGAGCGCGCCCCCTGCCATTTCACGCCGGTGGGGAAGGCGGCGCCGCCGCGCCCCACCAGCTTGGACTCGACCACCTCACGCACCACCGCCGCCGCGCCCATCTCGAAGGCGCGGCGCAGGGCGAGGAACCCGCCCGCGGCCCGGTAGTCGTCCAGGCTCGTGGGATCGATCCGGCCGACGCGGGCCAGCAATTTCAGTCCGGGCTGGCCGGCCTGCGGCACCGAGGCGGCGAGGTCCGGCTGGGGGATGGCGACGCCCACGGCGGCGGAGAGGATGTCGCCGCTGGTGGCCGGAGCCAGCGCCTGATCGCGCGGCGGATCACCGGCCGCCACCACCAGCGCCGCGGGGGCCCGCTCGCAGAGGCCGAGGCAGGGGCTGCGGTGCCAGGTGGCGTGGCCGTCCCGGCTCTCCCCCTCGGGACCCAGCGCCGTCCGCACCTCGGCGCAGAGCGCCTCGGCACCGCGGGCGTGGCAGGCGATGTCGTCGCAGACGTGCACGGTCACCGGCGGATGGGGGCGGGTCTGGAAGAGGGCGTAGAAATCCGCCACGCCGAAGGCCTCGGCCGGCGGGACGTCGAGCCGCTGGCAGGCGTAGTTGAGCGCCCCCGGGCTGATCCAACCCTTGCGGTCCTGGATGGCGTGCAGCACGGGGAGCAGGTATTGCCGGCGGTGGCCGTTCAGGGGGAGATCGGCGAGCCGGCGATCGACCGCCTCCATCTCCTCGGGATCAGGCTCGTGGGCGGTGAAGTGCAGGTCCATGCGTTTCCTGTCTCCCGGCCAGACGAGCGTCGGCGCCATCCGGCTTCACCGGCTCGATCCGCACCGCCGTGGCCTTGAACTCCGAGGTGCCGGAGAGCGGATCGACGGCGTCGATCGTCAGCTCGTTGGTGGCCACCTGATCGGGGAAGTGGAGGGTCATGAACGCGAGCCCCGGCCGCAGCCCGGCGTCGAAGCGCACGGGCGCGACCACGGAGCCGCGCCGCGAGATCACCCGCACGGGATCCCCCTCGGCCACTCCCAGGCGCCAGCCGTCCTCGGGATGGAGGTCGATCTCCCCCTTGCGGCGGAGCGGCGAGGCGAAGAGGCCGGTCTGGACGCCCGTGTTGTACGAGTCCAGATGCCGGCCGGTGGTCAGGCGGATGGGGAATTCGTCGGTGAGCTCGTCGACCGGCGGATCGTGCTCCACGACCTTGAACGGTGCCAGCGGTCCCACGACCGGCCGCTGCCAGAGCCGGCCGTGCAGGTAGAGCTCGCCCGGGTGGGACTCGTCGTAGCAGGGCCACTGGAGCCCGTTCTCCGCCTCCAGCCGCGCGTAGGACATGCCGGCGTGGACGGGCGAAACGGTGCGCAGCTCGTTCCACAGCTCCTCGGCCGTGGGATTCCCGAGGTCGCGCCCCATGCGGCGGGCGAGCTCGCAGAGGATCTCGAGGTCGTCGCGCACGCCGGCCGGCGGCGGCAGGGCCCGGCGCACCCGCTGCACCCGGCGCTCGCTGTTGGTGACCGTCCCCTCGGACTCGCACCACCCCGCAGCGGCCGGCAGCACCACGTCGGCCAACTCGGCGGTGGCGGTGAAGAGCATGTCCTGCACGACCAGGGTCTCGAGGCCGCCGAGCAGGCGCATGGTGCGGTGCTGGTCCGCCTCGGAATTGGCCGGGTTCTCGCCGATCACGTAGAGGGCGGTCATCTCGCCGTGCTCCATGGCCTCGAACATCCCGGAGAGGTGCCACCCTCCTTTCGGCGGGATCGTCGCCCCCCAGGCGCGCTCGAACTTGGCGCGCAGCTCGTCGTTCTCCACGTGCTGGAAGCCGGGCAGGCGGTCGGGGAGGGCGCCCATGTCGCCGCCTCCCTGGACGTTGTTCTGCCCGCGCAGGGGGCACACCCCGGAGCCGTAGCGCCCCACGTGGCCGGTGAGCAGGCTGAGGTTGATCAGCGCGCGGACGTTGTCCACCGCGTTGTGATGCTCGGTGATGCCGAGGGTCCAGCAGAGGACCGCCCGGTCGGCGCGGGCATAGGCATGGGCCAGCTCGCGGATCTGCGCCGCTGGCACGCCGGTGATCAATTCGGCCCGCTCCAGGGTCCAGGGCTCGACCGAGCGGCGGAAGTCGTCGAAGCCGCTGGTGGCGTGCTCGATGAAGCTCCGGTTCTCCAGCCCCGCCGCCAGGATCTCGCGGGCGATGGCGTTCGCCAGCGGGATGTCGGTGCCCACGTGGAGCGGCAGGTGGCCGGTCCCGGGGACCGCCCACTGGGCGGACGAGGTCTTGCGGGGGTCCACGGCATAGAGCCGCGCCCCGCGGTGGATCGCTTTGAGCACGTGATGGAAGAAGATCGGATGCGCATCCCGGGCGTTGCTCCCCCAGAGGATGACGAGATCCGTCTCTTCCACCTCGCGATAGGAGGTGGTGCCGCCGCCCGCACCGAAGACCGCCGCCAGACCGGCGACGCTGGGGGCGTGTCAGGTCCGGTTGCAGCTGTCGATGTTGTTGCTGCCCACCACCGCCCGGGCGAATTTCTGCGCCAGGTAGTTCATCTCGTTGGTGGTCTTGGAGCAGCTGAACAGCCCGAACGTCGTCGGGCCATGCTTCTCGACCGCCGAACGGAATCCCATCGCCGCCCGGTCGAGCGCCTCGTCCCAGGTGGCGGGACGCAGGGAGCCGTTCTCGCGGACGAGCGGGGTGGTGAGACGGGTGTTGCGCTTGGACATGGGGGTACCTCCGGGAGGCGAGTATACATCGCGAGGAGAGAGGATTAGGAGCCCCGAGCGCCCGCCTTTCCGGTCCTGAGGTAAACTGTAGCCATGAAACGCATTCCCTGGCAGCAGAGGGTCATCGCGGATCCCGAGATCCATCACGGA
>DASXJP010000245.1:0-1989 GCA_036497345.1 Thermoanaerobaculia bacterium | reverse complement strand
TCGAACACCGGCTGCTCGTCGCCGGCCGCGAGGCCCCAGGACGAGAAGCTGACGAACAGCACGAGGACCAGACCGAAAAGCTTCAAAAGACGCATTGGATTCCTCCTTGATCTCGCGTTCGTTGAAACCAGCTCATTTTGCAAGTGAGCCACCGTGCTCCGGACCGGAACGCGTCGCGGAAGAGGCTCTCGGTGGCCGGGGGTAAGGCCCAGGGGTCCTGCGAGCTTCGTCGCTGGGGAGCAGGCCTCCTTTCTTTCCGGCGTCTCCTCGCCGGGAGATCGGCTTGGACGACGCTTCCGCGAAGTGGTGTATGGCTTTCTAATCTGCCATGCGCGATTGGCGGGAAAATTCCGTCACCGGCCGATTCGCCGGCTCATCACGAAGCGGATGTGGAGGCTTGCCGCCGGAACGAGGGCTAGAGGATCCGCCCTTCCAGCGCCCGCAGCACCGCATGGGTGCGGTCCCGCGCTCCCAGCTTGGCGAGGATGCTCGAGACGTGGATCTTCACCGTGCCCTCGGCGGTGCCCAGGGCTTCGGCGATCTCGCGGTTGGTGTAGGCGGCGGCCATCAGGCGGAGGACCTCGGTCTCGCGCGGGGTCAGGGGCTCGACGAGCACCGGCGCGGGCGCGGCGGGCAGGGGATGGGACCGGGCGCCTTCGAGCAGCGCCGCGGTGAGGGCCGGCTGGAGGTGGGTGCCGCCCGCGGCGAGGGTCTCGACCGCCGCGACCAGCTCGGCCAGGGTGACGTCCTTGCGGAGATAGCCGCGCGCTCCCTCGCGGATCGCCTCCAGGGCCAGGGCGCGGTCGTCGAAGGTGGTCAGCACCAGGCAGGGGGGCGCGCCGGGACGGTCCCGTAAAGCCCGGAGGACGCCGAGGCCGTCGAGCTTCGGCATGCGGACGTCGAGGAGGACCACGTCCGGACGGTCCTCGCTGATGCGGCGCAGGGCCTCCTCGCCGTCGGCCGCCTCGGCGGTGATCTCGATGCGGGGATCGAGCTCCAGCAGCTTGCGGATCCCCTGGCGGACCAGGGTCTCGTCCTCCACCAGGAGAGTGCGGATGCTCACGCCCCTCTCCGCGGCGGCACCAGGGCCGTCGGGTGTGGCTTTGCCCGCCGTTCGGTCGTCAGGATCAAGGTCCTCGGGGCTCCCCTCCCGGTCGAGGTTCGTCGTCCGCTTTGTATCATGTTGGAACACCCGGCCAGTCGGGCGGCCTTGGCGGTAGCGATTCCCAGTTCCGGCGACAAATGGTAAGGCGGCAGCGGCGGGTATGGCGTTCCGTGCCCCATCTGCGGTAGGATTTGCTGCTGGAACATGCCAAGCTCAAAGTCGTCCCGCGGAAAGATCTCCCCGAAGCTGCAGCCCTGGATCGACGCGCGCAAGCGGCATCACCTGTCCCATGCCCACGTGCAGATGGCAAGAGAGCTCGGGCTGAACCCGGCGAAGCTCGGGAAGCTCGACACCCACCGTCAGCAGCCCTGGAAGGCGCCCCTGCCGTTGGCACAGTGATGGAAGTGCCCACCGAGCTCATGCCGGTCTTCCGGGACTTGAGCAAGGCAGATCTGATGCATGAGATCCGCAGGCTGCCCTTCGCTGAGAGGGTCGAGCTTCTGGAGGAGCTCTGGAGGGAGACCGAGAGCGAGCGTCCCGAGCTTCTCGACTGGCAGAAGGTGCTCTTGGACCGACGTCTGAAAGATGCCGAGGAGCATCCCGAGGATTGGGCTTCCTGGGATGAGGCCCGGCAGCGCCTCAAACGGCGGTCTCCAGGCGAGGAGTAAGGCTTCGTCAGCGAGAGCGGAAGAAGTATGAAGATGCCCCAGCGCAAGATCCTGAAGCCGATCCCGAAGCTTGAATCGGAAGACGAGGAGAGGGAATTCTGGGCGGCTCACGACTAGGTCGACTATGTGGACTGGAGTCGGGCCAAGCGCGTCTCCTTCCCGCATCTCAAGCTGTCGACGCGGACTCGCCTCCGTCGTCCTCCCCTCTGATATGCT
>DASXJP010000244.1:0-3649 GCA_036497345.1 Thermoanaerobaculia bacterium | reverse complement strand
CTTTCAACCGCCTGGCCGCGCCCGACCCCGCCGGCCGCGAGGCCGTGGCCGAGCTCGCCCGCGGGGCCCTGGAGGGAGAGCGGCCCTTCCTCTGCACGATCAACAACAACGCGGAGGGGTGCGCGCCGTTGTCGGTAGTCGAGCTGGCTCAGACAATTATGGCTGGGGAGTGAGGCCCTACCGCAACCGCCGCGCCACCGAGCCGCCGCTCGTATCGGCGGCCGTGCTCCAGAAGGTGCCGCGCAGGGCGTTGCCGTTCGGAGTGAGGGTCCAGGCGAAGCTTCCGGTGGTGGAGCGCCTGGCCCCCTGCTCGGTGAACTGGAGGATGACCTTGTTCCCCTCGATCCTGCCGGTCACGGAGATCGGCGACCGCGCGGCCGCCGAGACAGGGGCGCCCTCCTCCGCCCACTTCTGGCCCCGGCCGGTCAGGCGGTCGCCGTCCTGCTCGAGCTGCAGGCGATAGGTCAGGCGCAGGCCCCGGTAGGCCGCGTAGTTGGTCGAGGCGATCGTGTTGGTCAGCTCCCACCAGCCCGAAAGATCCTGCCCGGTGGTCTCCCGCTCGTCCCCCGAGTCGCTCCGGTCCTCGTCCAGGTGCCGCCGGTCCCGCATAGCCACCTGGTCGGCGTCCTCGTCATTGCGCTGCTCGCGGAGCCTCTGGAGACGCGCCTCCTCGCGGGCGGCGGCCTCCTTGGCCCGGCGGTCCTTCTCCTGCTCCTCCTTCTCCCGGGCGGCGATCTCCGCCTCCCGGCGGCTCGCGGCGGCCTCCTCGCGGGCGATCCGCTCCTCGCGGGCCTTGAGGGCGGCGCGCTCCCTCTCCGTCTCCGCCGCCTTCCGGGCCGCCGCCAGCTTTTCCTTCTTCTGCTGCTCCTCGCGGGCGATCTCCGCCAGCCGCGCCTGCTCCTTCTCCTCCTCCCTCTTCTCCTGCTCGAGCCGGGCGAGCCGCTCCTGCTCCTTCCGCTTCGCCTCCTGCTCCGCGAGCCGGCGCGCCTCCTCCGCGCGCTGCTGGGCGATCTTCTGCGCCTCCTGATTCCGCTGGAAGAGCCGGCGATCGGTCGGGAAGGGATTCGCCGGCGGAGCCTCCTTGCCAGGGCAATAGGCCGCCGGCTCGATGCCCTTGAGGAACAGCTCGGGCCGCGCGAAGCCATGCTGGGGCGCGCAACCCACCTTGATCACCAGCCCCGTCGGCGGATCGACCCAATGTGGGATCACGTCCGCCGGGGAGGTCCAGGGCCTGGGCGCCGGGCGATTCTGGTAGACGCGGGCCAGCATCCGACCCCAGACCGGCGCCGCGAGCTGGCCGCCCGTGGCCTTGTCGAGGATCGGCCGCGGCTTGTCGAAGCCGATCCAGACCCCGGCGGCGATCTCCGGCGTATAGCCCACGAACCAGGCGTCCGCGCCCTCGTTCGTGGTGCCGGTCTTGCCCGCGGCCGGCGCCTTGAGGCCCGTCTGCTGGACCAGGCTGCCGGTGCCGCTCAACACCGACTCCGCGAGCACGTCGGTGATCAGAAAGGCCACGCCGGGATCGAGGACCGAATGGCGGCGCGGCTCGGAGCGCCAGATCACCTTCCCCTTCTCGTCCTCCACCCGCAGGATCAGCCGCGGCTCCACCGCCTGGCCCAGGCTCGCGAAGCCGGTGTAGGCCGCGGTCAGCTCCAGCGGCGAGAGAGCCGTCGTCCCCAGGGCGATCGACGGGACCGGCGCGATCGGCTCGTCGATCCCCACCCGGTGCGCCACCTGGGTGACCGCCTTGAGGCCGACCGCGTCCGCCAGCCGCACCGTGGGGACGTTCTTCGAGCGCACCAGGGCGTCGCGCATCGAGATCTCCCCCTCGTAGCGCTCGGAGAAGTTCCTCGGCTGCCAGACCTGGCCGTTGGAGAGTCTCACCTTGAGAGGCGCGTCGAGCAGCGGCTGGCTGAGCACGAAGCCGTCCGCCAGGGCCGCCGCGTAGACGAATGGCTTGAAGGCGCTCCCCGGCTGGCGCCGCGCCTGTACCACGCGGTCGAATTGCGACTGCGAGAAGTCGCGCCCGCCGACCCAGGCGAGAACGTCGCCGTCGTGGGCGTCCATCATCACCGCCGCCCCCTGGAGATAGGGGGAGCCGCCGTCGGAGACCCCGGCGTCCGGCGCGTAGCGGGGGCCCTGGAAGCCGCCCAGCTCGCCGGACTCGACCCGCTTGAGCTGCCGCCGCAGCTCCTCCTCGGCGGCGCGCTGGGCGGCGGAGTCGAGCGTGGTCACGATCCGCAGCGGCCGGGTATAGAGATTGGGGCCGAACCGGTCCTCCAGCTCGTGCCGCACCTGCTCGACGAACCAGGGGGCGAGCCCGGCCTCGGTCCGCTCCTGCCGCGGCGCCTCGATGATCCCCAGCGGCTCTTGCCGCGCCTTCTCGGCCAGATATTTGGGGATGCGCCCCTGCTCCCGCATTAGGGCCAGCACGAGATCGCGGCGCGCCAGCGCCTCGTCCGGATGCCGGCGGGGATCGTAGTGGCTGGGCGCCTTGGGGAGGGCCGCGAGGAGCGCCGCCTGGGCGAGCGTCAGATCCTTGGCCGAGCGGCCGAAATACTGGCGCGCGGCCGCCTCGATCCCCTTGGCCCGGTTGCCGAAATAGATGTTGTTCAGATAGAGCTCGAGGATCTCCTCTTTCGAATACCGGTGCTCGATCTCCTGGGCCACCCGGATCTCCAGCAGCTTCCGGCGGGTGGTCTGCTCCTCGCCGGGGATGCGCTCCGGGAAGACGTTCCGCGCGAGTTGCATGGAGATCGTGCTGAACCCCTGGGCGAACCCACCGGCCCGCAGGTTGGCCAGCACGGCGCCGCCGACCCGCCGCCAGTCCACCCCCCGGTGCTCGTAGAAGCGCTGGTCCTCCACGGCGAGGAAGGCCTGCGGCACCAGCGAAGGGAGGGAGGAGAGGGGCACGATCGCGCGCTCGGCCGGGGCGAGGTCGGCGAACACCTCGCCGTTGCGGTCGAGCAGCACCGGCGCGCCCCCCGGCTGGAAGATCGCGAGCTTCGCCACGTTCGGGCAGGCGGTGAAGAAGCAGCGCGACCAGGAGAAGCCGAAGAAGAGGATCGTGGCATACAGCACCGCCAGCACCACGGCCAGCAGCCGGGGCGGGCTGTCCCAGATCGACCGCCAGTACGGCTTCCAGTCGATCCGCCGAAGCTTTGATCTCCACTCCATGGCGGAGCAGGGGAGCAAGGGGCTTGCCAGGGGGCTACGGCGAGGGCTGCTGGGCTCCGGGCATCCGCAGGGCCTTCCGGATCCCGGTGAAGCCCATGAACAGGAGGCCGATCCCCGCGAAGGGGATGTAGAACATGTAGTGCGAGAGGTCCGGCGGCTTCTGAAAGAAGGGATAGGCGATCAGAACCCCGGACACAGGCAAAAGGGCGCCTCCGAAGAAGGCCTCGAACGCGCCCATCAGAATGTCGAGGTCTACAGCCTTGCCCTTGTAGATCCGCCAGCCGCTGACGACGGCGGCGGCCAGAAGGGCGAAGGCGATCTCTGTTTTCTGGGGCGACAGGTCAATGGGCATGCCGCGTCCGGAAAGCCACGACGCCGGCACCGAGAGACGCGCCGAGGAAGGCTCCCAGGACCGGTACCGATCCGAGCAGCAGGCCTCCGATCAACGCCCCACCGAGCGAGGCACCGAGAA
>DASXJP010000243.1:0-5335 GCA_036497345.1 Thermoanaerobaculia bacterium | reverse complement strand
CGAAGGCAAGGAAGTTGGCGCCGGAGGTCCCCGGAGCGGTGACCACCTGCCCGGGGGAGACGCCGTACTGCGCCGCGATCGCCTCCAGCAGCGGGGGATGGCCGTCCCGGGTGGCGGCGTTGACCTGGACGTCCCCAGGCTCCAGGACGAGATCCGCCGTCGAGCAGCCGAGCAGGCCGCTGTTGGCGAGGTTGTAGCGGGCCGCGGCGTGCTCCTTGGCCCAACGCATGTAGACGCTGCCTCGGGTCATGGACGATCCTCCTGCCTCCCGGGGCGGCGAAACCGTCACATCGGGAGGGTCCGGATGACGGGGGGATTGAAGCACTAAAGGATAGGGGCGGGGAAGGACCCGCTCTCGCACCTATGGAGGACTCTCATGCGTAAGAAGCTCTTGTCTCTGGGTTTCGCCCTCGCGGCGCTGGCGGCCGCCAGCGCCTTCACGCCCGCGTCCGCCAAGACCTGTCCTTCGGGAACCTACGAATTCCATTGCTCCAACTTCACCGTGTGCTGCCCCATCGGCGCTCTCTGTCACTGCTAGACCCCGGACCGATTCACCCAAGGAGGAAACCGTCATGCGTAAAAAGCTCATAATCCTGGCCTTCGCCCTCGCCGCCGCCAGCACCCTCACGCCGGCGTCCGCCCAGTCCTCGACCTGCAAAAAGGGCACGCACCTGATCGTCTGCCCGACCTACAGCTTCTGTTGCCCCGACAACGCCTTCTGCGTCTGCGCCCCGTAGCGCCGGCGCGCCCCGCGGGCCGGTCCTCCCGGCCCGCGGGCTGTTTTCGGCTCAAGGCTTGTACGGCAGCGCCGCGCCCAGCTTCCTCGCGATGCGGTCCTGGATCCAGTGCGGGTCCCACCACTCGACGGGGGTGACCGGGAGCCCCTGGAGCAGCATGGTGAAGTGGAGATGGTCGCCACCGGCGAGGCCGGTCTGGCCGGAGCGGCCGAGCTCCTGGCCGCGCTTCACCGTCTGCCCCTCCTTCACCTCGAGCTGCGACATGTGACCGTAGAGGCTCATCAGCCCGTAGCCGTGGTCGATCACCACCGCGTTGCCGTAGATCCCGAAGAACCGCGCCAGCACCACCTTGCCGTCGTTCGAGGCGGGCACGGCGTCGTGCGTCACCGAGGCCATGTCGAACCCCAGGTGGTCCTCCATGTCGATCGACTTGCCGTTGTAGAGGTAGGTCCGCCGCTGGGCGAAGGCGGCGGTGATCTTGGCGTTGCGCATGGGCATGAAGGGTTCCGTCCAGAGGAACCGGGGCTCCGACTTGTGGGCCAGGTCGGTCAAGGTCGCGGCGTTCTTCTTGCGCAGCTCGCGGTTGATCCAGACGTAATTCTTGACCGGGTCCCCCTGGTCGGCGACCTCGGGGGACTGCCCCATGATCTCCGGCACCACCTTGTTCACGTAGGCGTCGGTGACCTGGATGGTGTCGGTGGTGATCGGGCGCGGGGTGAACTTGTCGATGAAGCTCGCCTCAGCGCGGTTGCCCACCTCGTCCTCGGCGATCAGGTGGACGCGCGAGGTGTCGGTCATGTCGTAGGGGACGGCGAAGAGGGCGAAGCGCATCTGCTTGTCGTTGCCCGGCATGGGGAAGCTGGGAAACCACCAATCGCCGGACTGGACGCCGTCCTTGACCGCTCCCTCGCCCACCCGGTAAACCACGGCCTCGCAGCCGCCCTGGTTGACGTAGTGGAAAGTGGAGGAGATCTGCAGCGTCGGCGGTGCCAGCCGGACGGGCAGCTTGACCTCCTGCACCACCGGGTCGGGCCGGCGGAAGAGCGAGCCCGCGCGCTCGGCGGTGACGCGGAGGGTGGCCTCGCCGGACCGCAGCCCCTGCACCGTCTCGCGGCCGACGTCGGCGGTGAGGGTGACCGGCGGCGGCGTGCCGAAGAATTTCCACGCCGACTGGGGCTCGAAGGTCTTCTCCATCACCGGCTTGACGTCCGAATTCTGGACCACCTCGACGCGCACCTTCTCGACGCGCTGGGGGTCGTCGATCCGGATCTCGACCGGGGTGCGGCGGCCGATCCCCGCGAACGCGGGCTTGACCGTCACCTTGGGCGTGGCGCCGGAGTAGAACCCGGCCAACGCCCCTAGAACGATGATGAGGAGAACCAACACCAGCAGCACCCGCAGGAAGCACCCCGCGGCTTTCCGACCAGCCTCGCGATCCCGACGCGCCATCTACGACCTCTTTCTAGGAATTACTTAGGGAACCTTAAGGGAATTAGGGGCTTCCATGGCCCGCAGCGGGGGCAATGATAACCCGGACCGGCGCCCAAGCCGGTGGGGCGGCCTGCCAGCGGCTTAAAAAGAGCCATCCGACCGATCCGACGGATCCGACAGATCCGACCGATAACGCCCCGTGCAAAAACCTCCCCACATTGAGCCTTCCAGCCCACCCCGCAACCGCCCCAAACCGGCAACTCTTACAAATTTACAAGGAGAGCAGCGGGAACCGGCCGTGAAGATGAAATTTCGTGCAAAAAGGGTAGACGGATATGGAATGAGGCCCGTATCCTACGGGTTAGAAGAAGAGTTGGGGAACACCCGACCCGACGACAATCAGGCTGAGACACGGGCGGTCTCGGAGAGAATTTACAACGCGCAGTCGCCAATCCTGGTCGGACGGAGGCCCATGAAGAAGCATTCGGTTCGCTTTATCGTCGTTCTTTTCCTGATCGTCTCCTCTCTGTTCACGGTCTCGATGCTGGTGAGCTCTCCCCAGCCGGCCGCCAACCTCCTCGTGCGCCCCGAGAGCGCGGAGCAAAGGGCCTGGCGGCAGCACCACCCCACGCTTCCCGAGAATCCGTATGCCCAGGCCGCCGAGGCCCTACGGCATGGAAATCTGCAAGAAGCCCGCCAGCATCTCGACTCGGTGGCCTCCCAACACCCCGACCAGGCCGCCCAGACCCGGGTGATCGCCGGCCTCTACGCCCATCAGGCGGGGGACGACCGCCAGGCGGAGGAGATCCTCGCCAACGCCTCGGCCCCCGGCGGCTCGCTGGAGGACTGGCGGCTCTATCTGCTCGCCCAGAGCGCCGCCCGGCGGGGGGACCAGGACCTCGCCCGCGAGGCCTACGGCCGGCTTCTCGCCGATCATCCGGATTCGCCCCTGCGGCCGGCCGCCTTCCTCGAGGCGGCGCAGCGCGAGGCCGATCACGGCCAGCCGCAGGCCGCCCTCGATCTCGTGCGGCGGGCCCGCCAGACGGGCGTCGAGAACGAGGATCTCGACCGTCTGGCCTGGAAGCTCGGGCGCCAGTTGGCCGACGAGCCGGCGCAGCGCGAGGCCGGACGCCGGCTGCTGATCGAGGACCCGCTCTCCTCCGACGCCGCGCAGGTGGTGCACGCCTTCCGCGCGCCGGACGGCGGGATGGACTGGGCCCATCTGCTCTCGCCGCAGGAGGTGCTGCGCCGCGCGCAGTCGTTCCTGGCGGGGGACAGCACGCGGGCGGCCCTGCTGACGCTGGAGCAGGTCCCGGACGAAGAGCGCGACTTCCAGTGGCATCTGACCAAGGCGCGCAGCCTCCTGCGGAGCGGCGAAGGCCGCGACGCGCTCACCGTACTGGACACGCTCATGCCTTCGGACTCCACGGAGCGCGCCGCGCTCGAATGGGAGCGGGTGCTGGCCATGGCCGAGGCGGGCCAGGCGGACGCCGCCTCCATCTCGCTCGCCAAGCTGGTGCGGACCCACGCGAAATTGCAGCTCTCGGCCGAGGCCCTGCGCCGTCTTTACAAAGATTTCCAGAAGGCCGGCCTGCTCGACCCGGCGATCGACACCCTGCGGCTGCTGCGGCGGATCGATCCCCTGAACGAGACCGGCGCGGGCGATCTGTGGGAGCGCGGCTGGCGGAGCTACCAGGCGGGGGATCGCGCCGGCGCGGTGGCCGCCTGGAGCGTGCTCGGCGAGATCTATCCGGAAGACGGCGACGCGCAGCGCGGCCGCTACTGGCAGGCCCGCGCCCTGGAGGAGATGGGGCAACGGGAGGAGGCGCACGCGCTCTTCCGCCAGATC
The DNA here is from genome assembly GCA_036497345.1 of Thermoanaerobaculia bacterium. GTDB lineage: Bacteria > Acidobacteriota > Thermoanaerobaculia > Multivoradales > UBA5704 > DATARR01. The sequence goes on along the minus strand of DASXJP010000243.1, from coordinate 1,318 downwards.
GTGGTCTCCTCGGACACCAGCGATTTCTACGCCCGGCAGGCGGCCTCCGGCCTGGGCGAGACGGCCGCTCCCGCCGCCGCCGAGATGCTCTCGCAGGAGCAGCCGGGCGCCTGGCCGGCCGAGCCGGCGCTGCGCCGGGCGAAGCTCCTCACCGATCTCGGCCTCGACGAGCTGGCCAGCCAGGAGCTCGAGTTGGTGGCCGCCAAGGCCAACCCCCGCGACGTGCTGGCGCTCAAGGGTCTGATCCTCTGTCACAAGGGGGACCAGCGCACCGGGCTCGTGCTGCTGCGCGAGGCCTACCCGGCGCTGGGCGGCGCCTATCAGGCGAACGTGCCGGCGGAGATCCTCTTCGCCTACTACCCGCTCACCTACGGCGACCAGATCCGCGAGTGCGCTCAGGAGACGGGGCTGCCGGGCCACATCATCGCCGGCATCATCCGGCAAGAGAGCGCCTTCGACCCCAGGGCGACCAGCCCGGTGGGGGCGCGCGGCCTGATGCAGCTCATGCCGGACACCGCCCGCGAGATGTCCCACAAGGTGGGGGTGCCCTACGCGCCCGACCGGCTCTACGATCCCACGACGAGCGTGCGGCTGGGAGCGGTCTACTTCAAGGAGCTGCTCGACCGCTTCGACGGCAACGTGGAGCTGGCCCTCGCCAGCTACAACGGCGGCCCGAACCGCATCCAGCGGCTGTGGACGGAGAAGCGGCCGGACGCCCAGCTCGCCGACTTCCTTGAGACGTTGAATATCGACGAGTCGCGCAATTACGTCAAACGCATCCTGGTGCTGGCGGACAGCTACCGCCAGCTCTACCCCTCCCTCGGCTGAGACGGCACGGCGAAAATTCCCGAAATAGGCAGAGTTTTTGCTTACAAATCGCTGTCGAACATGCCAAAGGAGACCGAGATGAATTTGTACGTGGGCAATCTGCCCTACCGGATCACCGAGGATCAATTGCGCGCCGCCTTCGAGGAATTCGGGAGAGTGTCGTCCTGCACCATCATCAAGGACAAGGTCACGGGCCAGTCCAAGGGCTTCGGCTTCCTGGAGATGCCGGAGAGCTCGGAGGCCGAGGCCGCGATCAACAATCTGAACGGCCGTGACTTGATGGGCCGCAAGATCAACGTGAACGAAGCCCGTCCGCGCGAGAACCGGCCCCCTGGCGGCGGCCAGCGGGCCTACGGCGGCGGCGGCGACCGCTGGTAGAGAGCCCGCCCGGGCATCAATGCCCGGGCTTGCGTTGGAACCGAAAAGCCGGCTGAATCCGGCTCTCAGGACATCTTTCTCTCAGGAGCCGGCTTCAGCCGGCTTTTCGGTT
>DASXJP010000242.1:0-11072 GCA_036497345.1 Thermoanaerobaculia bacterium | reverse complement strand
CTGATGTCCCTGATGTCCCTGGAGTCCCTGGAGTCCCTGGAGTCCCTGGAGTCCCTGGAGTCCCTTGGGTCCTTTCTCCCTCCTACACGTGATTCAACAACATCAGCTCATAAGGATGCGGCTCCAGGTAGGCCTGCCCCTGGAGATACTCCACCCCCTGCCGCCGGACGTGATGCCGGATCAGGGTGAGGGGGACGATCAGCGGCACCAGCTCCAGGCGGTAGCGCTCGATCGTCTCGGCCAGCTCGGCGCGGTCCGCGGGGTCCAGCGCGTCCGAGACGTAGCCCGCGAGATGCTGGAGGACGTTGGTGTGGCCGCGCCGGGTGGCCGGGCGGCGCAGGACCTCCGTCAATCCCCGCCGGTAGGCGGCGGCGAGATCGGAGACCGGCGTCTCCTTCCCTGAATCCCCCAGCAGACGGCCGAGGCGGCGCATGCCGTTCTGATTGCGCGCCATCAGCAGAAACTTGTGGCGCTCGTGGAAGCGCATCAGGGAGGCGCGGGTCCACCCCTCCTTCTCCCCCTCCCGCCAGCGGTGGTGGACGAACACCCGGGCGATGAAATTCTCCCGCGGCGGCGGATCGTTCAGCCGCCCCTCCTCCTCCACGGGCAGGTCCGGCAGGCGAGCCGTCAACGTCTCCGCGAACAGCCCCCGGCCCTCCTTCGACGGCGCCCCCTCCCCGGAGTAGACCTTGACCCGCTCCATGCCACAGCTCGGGGAGTCCTTCTTGAGCACGTAGCCGTCGAGGTCCATTCCGATAAGACCAGCCACCCGGCGCTCGGCCCAGGAGCGCATGGCGTCCGTATAGTCCTCGCCCGTGCTGGGCATGATCAGCCGGACCTCCTCCCCCCGCCGCTCCAGCCGGATGGGCGGCCGGGGGGTGCCCATCCCCACCTCCACCTCGGGGCAGACCGCCACCCACTCCACGTAACGGCCGAAGGTGTCCGTGAGGAAGGCGTCCCGCTTGTGGCCGCCGTTGTAGCGCACCTCCTGGCCGAGCAGGCAGGCGGAGACGCCGAGACGGGGCTTGGGGGGATCGGGGGTGGACATCGCTCAATATATATCCTTAAGATCGCGCCCGGGGGGTACAATCCCAGGCGGACCGGCCCGATCGTGGCCCTGAGGAGACCTATGCAACCGATCATCACAAATCACCAGCAAGAGCTCCTCGCGCTTTGCGAACGCTTCGGCGTCCGCCGGCTGGAGGTGTTTGGATCGGCGGCCGGCGAGAGGTTTGATCCTTCCCACAGCGACCTCGACTTCCTCGTCGACTTCAGGCCCGCGCTTCCCGGCGAGCTGGCGGACCGCTACTTCGGCCTGCTGGAGGCGCTCGAGGCGCTGTTCGGCCGGCCGGTCGATCTGGTGATGACCGCCGCGATCAAGAACCCCTACTTCCTGCAGGGGATCGAGCCGTCGAGAACGCTCCTCTATGCGGCTTGAAGCCCGGAAGTACCTGTTCGACATGCGGCAGGCCGCCGATCTCATCGCCCGCTTCACCGACAGGCGCACGCTCGAGGATTATGCCGCGGACCCCATGCTCCGCTCCGCCGTGGAACGCCAGCTCGAGATCCTGGGCGAGGCGCTCGGCAAGCTCAAGAAATCCGATCCGGAGATCGCCGGAAAGATCGCGGACTACCGCCGCGTCATCGCGTTCCGGAACGTCCTGATCCACGGCTACGACGCCATCCTGGACGAAGTGGTCTGGGGCATCGTCGAGACACAGCTCCCCATCTTGAGGACGACCCTGTCGGAGCTCCTCGCGGTGGATTGAGCCCGCTGCTACCATACCGCCCCATGGCCACCTTGCTCATGATCCCCGGCCCCATCGAGCTCTCGCCGGGCGTCCTCGCCGCGGCGTCCGCTCCTCCTCCCGGCCACACGTCCCCGCGCCTGATCGAGGCCTTCGGGCGGTCGATCGAGCGGATGCGGGAGGTCTGGCGCTCCGGACCGTCCGGCCAGCCGTTCATCCTCGCCGGCAGCGGCACCCTGGCCATGGAGGTGGCGGTGGCCAACCTCATGGAGCCGGGAGACAAGGCCCTGGTGGTGGTCACCGGCTACTTCTCGGAACGGACGACGGCCGTCCTCCGGCGCTACGGCGCCGAGGTGACCGAGGTCACGGCGCCGGTGGGCGAGGTGCCCGCGACGGGTGAGATCCGCGAGATCCTCGCGCGGAAAGGCCCGTTCAAGGCCCTCTTCGTCACCCACGTGGACACCTCGACCGGCGTGCGGGTCCCACCCGAGCCCCTCTGCCGGCTGGCCCGGGAGGTGGGCGTGCTCTCCGTGTTCGACGGCGTCTGCGCCACGGCCGGCGAGCGGTTCGACATGGCCGAGTGGGGGGCCGACCTCTACTTCACGGCGTCCCAGAAGGCGATCGGCCTGCCCCCGGGCCTGGCCCTGATGGTGGCGGGCGAGCGCGCCCTGGCCACCCGCGGAGCCCGCAAGGCCGCGCCGCCGCCGCTCTATCTCGATTGGGAGTCGTGGCTCCCCATCCACCGCGCCTATGAGGAGCGCAAGCCCAGCTACTTCGCCACTCCGGCCACCTCGCTGGTGATGGCGCTGGAGACCGGGCTCGGGGAGATCCTGGAGAACGGCCTCGCGGCCCGCCTGGAGACGCAAGCCCGCGCCGCCGCCGCCATGCGCGCCGCCTGGAAATCCCTCGGCCTCCGCTCCGTCCCCAAGAGCGACGAGGTGACGGGCAACACCCTGAGCGTCCTCCTCTTCCCGGAAGGCATCGACGCCGCCCTGCTGCCGCGGATCGCCGCCCGGGGGGTCACGGTCGCGGGCGGCCTCCATCCCTCGGTAAAGGCGACTTCCTTCCGCCTCGGGCACATGGGCTACGCCGCGACGCGGCCCGACTACCTCCGCCGGACCGTGGAGGCCGTGGCCGGAGCGCTCCAGGAATCGGGAGCCCGCGTCGATCCCCAGGAGGCGGTGGCTGCGTTGGAGAACGGCTTGGCGGTTCCGGCGTAGCGCTTTCGGAGCTCTCCCCTCCGTTTCGCCGGCTTTGCCCACTGGTTTTCCGGTCTTCCCCACGGGTGGGGCGTTGCGCCCCACCCTTGGGGAGAGACGCCCCACCCGTGGGGAGCTCGCGCCCACCCATTTTTCGGTCGCGCCCACTGATGGGGCGATCCTGCCCACTGATGGGGAGCTCGTGCCCACTGATGGGGCCGTCCTGCCCACTGGATGGGAGCTCGCGCCCACTGATGGGGCGTGTGTGCCCAACAGAGGGCAACACCCGCGAAGCAGAGGGCGGACATCGCCCACTGGAGGGCAGGACCGCCCCTCCAGTGGGGAAGACCGCGCCTCGGCTGGGGCAAGACCGGAAAGCGGAGGGCGGAGACCGCGATCCCGTGGGGAGCCGCGGAGAGGCAGAGGGGAAAGGGAAATTCAGGAACCCGGTACAATCAGTAGATGCCCGACAGCTCGTCCACCTCTTCAGGTTGGCCGTCGCCGCCCTCTGGGATCGCAGTAAAAGGGCTGGAGATCTAGATCGTGGTCGGAGCCGAAGGAGAGCCCTGGAGCGCGAGCCTCGCCGGCTGTCCGGACTGGCAGCCGCGCGATCCCCTCGCCGATCGCGAGCTCCTGGAGAACCTCAAAGCCCTCCGCAAGCTCGGCCACCGGCCCTTGCCGACCACCGAGGACGGCCAGCTCACCGCCGAGGCCGCCGGGCTCGCCGCCGCTCTGCGCGGCCTGGCCGTCGAGGTTGGAGACCGGCTCACGGACGCTCTCCTCTCTCCGGCAGCGCGGGAGGCTCTGGTCTACGCCGTCCACTCCGGGCTGACCGGGGATCCGCCCCTCCTCCATTTGCAGGTGCGGTCGTCCGGCACCGGCGAAGCGGCCGAGCGCCTGGCGGACCGCGCCCTCGCCCTTCCCTGGGAGCTGCTGCGGCTGGACGGCTGCTTCCCCATCGAGGAGGGCACGCTCGACCTGGCTCGCGAGGCCCTGGTACCCGGCACGCCGGGCCTGACCGCTCCGAACCAGCCGTAAAGCCGTAGAGATTGAATGAGAAGGCCAACCTCCTGGGCGCAGTGCCAGAATCTGGCCTGCAAACAGGGTAAAAAGCGCTGGTGGCGCGAAAGGAGGTTGGCTTTCTCATCCAATCTCTACGGTTCTGCGCCGGCTACGGCGTTGCCGCGGAGGCCTTTCGAGGTTGAAGTTTGACTATGGGGTCAGGCCCGTTACGACGATATAGTGTCCTCCAGGCCCCGCCCCGCAGCTCACATCCTTGGTCATCGAGTACAGCAGGTTGGTCCCTTCGACCCGGAAGGGCCATGCCCTGCTCTCGTCATAATTTCCCGGGAGGCAACGGATTTGCGAATAGACCTCTGTCGCGGGACTGAGCGTAGTATCACCGACCCCGACCGTCCGGTAGTGAAACCCCGCGGCATAGTGAGTCGACTGTGAAGTGCCGCAGCCACAACCGTAGTTGGGCTCGCTGACGGCGGCGGTCCAGAGCTCCCAATGATCGATGATCCAGTGCAGCTTGGGCTCGATGTCATTGAACGAAATGTAGTCGGGAGTGAAAGTTATCTGCTGGCCGGGAAGAATGGAGCGCCAGGCTCCATTGACCCGAAAGTCGACTCTGTCCCACGTTGGCGAAGCGCAATTGGATGCCGCGTGACTTGCGAGATGGACTCGGATCGCCGCGATCCCCGAATACGGCGTGGTGCAGGTGACGCCCGGATGGGCCAACTGGCAGGGATTGAGCTCCAAGAACCCCCACCAGTAGTTATCGCCGCCAATCGAGCCGTACCGCAAGGTGACGGCCTGAATGTTGTTGCCCAGCGGAGTCGTAAAGAGGGTACGCCACTTCCAGGTATACCCATCCGTCGAGCATCCGATGAGCTGCTCGTTGAAATCCGCGGCATTCGGGCTCTTCGCGACGGTCATGTAGTAGGTGCCGGCGTCAGAGAACACGAAGGGGGCTTCGTAGCCATGGGCCGTATCTTGCCCCTGGCTCGGATCGGGCAGGATCGTCCTCTTCGTCGCCTGGTTGAAGGGACTCGTCAATCCACTCCAGGTGGCGGGGCTCACGTACATGTAGAGCAGGTCGAAAAAAGTGTCATGGATGACATCGTCGTCGCCTTCGACGTATAGGAAGAAGGACGACCCGTCGTTGCTCACGATCCCGGAGGGCGCGAGATACGCCGTGCTCGTGGAGCCGTTACCGACGATCGGTTGGCCGCCTGCCGTTTCGATTTCGCCGCTCCATGCCTTGGCGGCAAACAAGACGCCGATTACCAGAGAAAAAGCTAGTCTTTTCTTTCCAGGAAACATCGGAACCTCCTTCTAGTGCTTCAGGCCCGGATTGAAATCCCGGACCGCCTTCTATCCTGTCCATGCGGCGGGGGGCCGGAAATCCTGTCACCCACCCCCCCTGACCAACCCGCGCCACCAAACGCGCATTTCCCCTCAGAGGCGGAACAGCTTAGGATGCGGGCATCACCCCGCGATACAGAGGCCGTCCTCTGGGAGGAGCGTTATGGTGGCTCGAGCCGGTCTGGTGGCCGTCTCTCTGATGATTTTCGGATGGGCCCTGCCCGGTGGGGCGCAGCCTTCGCTGGTCAAGGACGTCAATCCAGGGATTGTGGACACCCAGGTGCCCCCGGCGTCCCTCTCCGATTTCACCTCGGTCGGCTCGCGCGCGGTGTTCGCCGTGGGGCGCAGCGACGAGGCTGAGTCCGTGGGCGAGCTCTGGACGACCGACGGCACCGACGCGGGCACCGAGCGGCTGCGGACGTTCGTGGGCATGGACGTCCACGTGGTGGGGTCCAACGGCCGGATCGCCTTCCTGCTGGTGTCCCAGCAGCAATCATATCCGCAACGCCCGTCCACCCTGTGGCGCACGGACGGCACTGCCGCGGGGACCTATGCGGTCACCCAGAGCGTCCTCACGTTCTTCGACAACGCCGTGATCCACCGCGGCGCGCTCGTCTTCTCCGCCTGTGCTGGAGCAGCGACGGTCGGCTGCGGCGAGCCCTGGGTGAGCGACGGCACGGCGGGTGGCACCCGGCGGCTGCGCGACATCACGCCGGGGGACTTCGGCAGCGATCCGCGCGAATTCCTTCGGTTAAGCGACCGCCTCTATTTCCTCGCCACCGCTCCCGACGGCCAGGGCCTCTGGCAGACCGACCTCACGCCGCAGGGGACCCGGCGGGTGGCCCTCCTGCCCCCCTACGCCGTGCCCCGGGATCTGGAGGCGGCGGGGGAGCGCCTGTTCTTCATCGTGGGCAAGGAGAACAGCCTGTGGACGAGCGACGGCACGGCGGAGGGGACCCGGCCGGTGCCGCCGTTCGACCGTCTCCGCGGCCGGGGTCCGTCGGCCCTGTTGCTCCTCGGTGCCGTGGGGGAGAGCGAATTCTTCACCGGGTTCGACCCGGTGCTGGGAGTGCAGGTCTACAGGACGGACGGCACTCCCGGCGGCACCCGGCGGCTCACCTCGTTCCCGCGGGTGGAGCCGACGGAGGCGGAGGTGACCGAAGCCGCGGCCCTGCCCGACCGCCTGCTCTTCGTCGGCCTCGACGGCCAGCTCTGGTCGAGCGCCGGCTCCCGCGCCTCGACCCACCCGCTTACCGGGTGCGCGGGGGGATGCCCGGTGCCCTTCCTCAACTACCGGGGCTTCAGCCGGGTGGCGTCCGGCGGCCTTCTGTTCTTCTCGGGCAAGGTCGGCGACGACGTGGAGCCTTGGGTGACGGACGGCACGGCGGCCGGCACGCGGCGGCTGCTCGAGACCTGCGCGAACGGCTACTGCGGCACCGACACCCAGTTCGGCCCGGTGGTCCGTGGCCGGGTGCTCTTCGCGGCGGCGGACGATCTCTGGAGCACGGACGGCACCGCCGCCGGCACTCGGAGGGTGGGCGAGGGGGTCCAGACCTCCCTCCAGGACCCGCTGCCGGTCGCCGCGGCCGGCTCCCGCCTGGTGTTCGCCGGCTTCGACAAGAGCGGGCCCCCGGGGTACCCCATCCCCCGGCTCAAGAGCTCCGCTGGGACGCTCCGGAGCGAGCTCGTCCTGGGCCTTTCGCTGCGAGACGGCCAGGGATCGAATCCCACGGCGTTCACGGCCCTGGGGGACGACGCTCTCTTCTTCGTCTGCTCCGATCCGGGAGGGATCTGGAAGACCCGCGGCACGCCGGAGACCACGGTCCGGCTGACGGATGCCCGGGGCCTCTGCAACTCGGGGAGCACCACGCAATCCTTCGCCGTCCTGGGGGGCTTGGCCTATTTCGCGGCGTTCGGGGCCGACGGCTCTCCGGGCGAGGCTTGGCGGACGGACGGCACGCCGGAGGGCACCTGGCCGATCAGTCACGTGGGCGCGGACGGCCAGTACGTCGTCGCGCTCACCGTCTTCCAGGCCAGGATCTTCTTCGTGACCGCGAGCTTCAGCGGCGATATCCACACGGAGCGCTCGACCCTGTGGTCCAGCGACGGCACGGCGGCGGGATCGGCGCCGCTCTTCGACCTGCCCGCCATCTACGTGTTCTACCTCTCGGCGTTCGAGGACACGCTCTATTTCGAGGGTCAGGACCGGGAGAGGTTCTTCAACTTCCTGTACCGTTCCGACGGCACCGAGGCGGGCACGCAGGAGCTGGTGCCGGCCGATCTCACCGAGCCCCCCAGCTTCCTCCGCTTCGACGGCCAGACCTTCTTCGTCGACGGGGAGAACCTGTGGAAGACGGATGGCACGCCCGAGGGGACCCGGACGATCACGGTGCCGGGAGGCGCGGTCCAGGGGGCCGTCGACCTGGCGCCGCTCGGCGACCGGTTCTATTTCATGGGGCGTAGCCGCACGGACCCGAACGATTACCAGGGGACCCCGGCGCTGTTCCGGACGGACGGCACCCAGGCGGCCACGGTGCCGGTCAAGACCTTCTCGCCGGTCCCCACCTACGACACTCCGAAGCCCCAGCTCACCGTCCTGGACGGGGCCCTCTTCTTCGTAGCCGCGGACGCCGGGCACGGCGCCGAGCTCTGGCGGACCGACGGCACGACGGCCGGGACGGAGCTGGTGGTCGACGTCAATCCGGGACCGGATTCGGCGCGGATCTCGGGGCTGACCTCGGCGGGCGGCCGCCTCTTCTTCGCGGCGGACGACGGCGAGCACGGGATCGAGCTGTGGACGAGCGACGGCACGGCGGCCGGCACCCGGCGGCTGAGCGATATCGCTGAGGGGCCCTACTCCTCCAGCCCGCGGGAGATGAAGGCCGTCGGCAACCTCCTCTTCTTCAGCGCGGACGACCAGGTGATCGGCCGCGAGCCGTGGGTGCTGCCGCTGGACACCGCCTTCGCCGGAAAGGGGAAGCCATGAGAAGCCTTGCCTTCGCGTTGCTCCTCGCCGCCTTCCTGCCGGCCGGGGTCCACGCCCAGACGGCGATCCTGGTGCGCGACATCAACCCCAACCCGCCGGCCGGCTCGCCGGGGCTGGAGCCCAGTCAATTCGCCGCCGCGGGCGGCCGGGCGGTGTTCCTGGCTCCCGAAGGGACGGACTACCTGCTGTGGGCCACGGACGGCACGGTGGCGGGGACGTCGCCGCTGGCCCGCCTCTGCGCGCCGTGCGGCTTCGCGCCCCAACGGGCCGCCCAGCTCCCGGGTCTCGCCTTCTATACCGTGGTCGACGACAACGGGGCATCCCACCTCTGGCGGACCGACGGCACGCGGGCGGGAACGTTCCCCCTCTCGCCGCCGCTCCAGAACGCCTATACCGCCTCCACGTTCGGCCGCCGCCTCCTCTTCGAAGTGTGCGACGGCAACGGAGCCTGCGCCCTGTGGATCACGGACGGCTCGCCCGCGGGCACCCGGCCCCTTCAGGGGGCGCTCTCCGCCGGCCGGCCGGCCACGGGGGACGGCCGGGCGTTCTTCTTCGGCCGCGACGCGCGGGGGGACGCCCTCTGGGTGACCGACGGCACCCCGGAGGGGACGCGGCGGCTCCATGCGGTCCACTACGCCGACCTCCTGACGGTCTCGGGCTCGCGCGCCTTCTACCTCGACGGCGGCGGCGACTATCCCGATGAGCTGTGGACCAGCGACGGCACGGCGCGGGGGACCCGCTTCGTGCGGCGGTTCTACCAACCCGACGAGCACTACCCGCCCAACACGGGCTTCCTCAAGGCCGTGGCCGGCGGCATCGTCTTCGTGGCGACCCTGGGCCGCGGCGACGAGATCAATTTATGGCGGAGCGACGGCACCCCCGCCGGCACCCGGCGGATCACCGCGTTCCCGGACCCGAGCCTGGAGCCGCTGACGCCCGACGGGATCGTCCCGGTCGGGAACCGCCTCCTCTTCGTGGCCACCAACGCCGCCGGCCCGCGCCTCTGGTGGACGGACGGGTCTCCGGCGGGCACCGCGCCGTTGACCGGCTGCCCCGGCGGCTGCCCGGCGCTGCAACCGTATTGGCCGCTGATCCCCACCGCTCACGGCGTCCTGTTCACCGCCTCGGACCCCGCGCACGGCATGGAGCTCTGGACGACCGACGGCACCGGGGCCGGCACCCATCTCTTCCGGGACCTCTGCCCAGGCGCCTGCGATTCCAATCCGGAGGCCTTCACCCAACGCGGCGGGATCATCGACTTCCGGGCCACCTTCAATGGCCAATCCCGGCTGGTGCGCACGGACGGGGTCTCCGCCGTGGAGCTCGCGCCGATCCCGCCGGCCGCCTTCCCCCCCTACGGCGGCCTTTTCCCGCTCGATCTGGCGGACGTGGGCTCCCGCACCTTCTTTACCGGCCTCGATGCCCAGGGGCGCCAGCCCTGGGTGACCGACGGCACGCCGGCCGGCACCCGCAGGCTCGCCGGGACGGCCTCCGGCGGCTCCGATCCGCGGGATTTCGCGGTGCTCGGCGACCGGCTCCTTCTCACCGCGAGCGACGGCGCCACGCGGAGCGTCTGGACCGTGGATGCGCAAGGGACGGCGGCGCCGATCCCCGGGACGGGCGTTGCGATCGACCGTCCCGGGCCGTCGGGCCTCACGGTCTCCGGCGGGCTCGCCTACTTCGTCTCCGATCTGGGAGCGGACGGGATGGAGCTCTGGCGCACCGACGGCACCCCGGCGGGCACCCTCCAGCTGGCCGCGTTTCCGGACAAGGCCCTGAGCGACCTCCGCGACGTCGGCGGGCGGCTCGTGCTCCTGGCCCAGTCGACCACCGGCGAGCAGCCGGTGTTCTCTCTCTGGACGAGCGACGGCACTCCGGCGGGGACCGTCCAGAGGCTCGGCCTGCCGTCCGACACGGTGGGGATCTCCGCCGTCACAGCGCTGGGACCGGAGCTCTACTTCGCCCTCCAGAGCGAGACCGCGTCCTGGATCTACCGCAGCGACGGCACGGCCGCCGGCACCCGGACGATCCTCCAGGAAGGCGATGGCTGCGAGGATCCGGGCGACGGCGGCCGGTTCGTCCGTCTGGAAGGCCTCGTCTACTTCCCGGCCTGCGGGCCGGACGGAATCACCCTCGATCAGACCGACGGCACCCCCGCCGGCACCGCAGAGGTCACCTCGTTCGCCAACATCGGTCCGCAGAGCCTCTTCGCGTTCCAGGGCGAGCTCTACTATTTCGGGTACAACCCCGACCCGGAGAGGCTCGTAAACCTGATTCTCTGGAAGGGCCGGACCGCCGCCGAGGCCACCCCACTCAAGGGGGGCGGCTTCTCGTTCGGCGATCCGATCGCTCCGGAATTCACGCCCCTGGGGGACCGGCTCTACTTCCGCGCCTGGGACCCGGCCCACGGCTTCGAGCTCTGGCGCACCGACGGCACCCCCGCGGGGACGGTGCTGGTGCGGGACCTCGCGCCCGGACCGGCCTCCGGAGATCCCCAGGGGCTCGTCGCCGCCGGCGGACGGCTCTGGTTCTCGGCGCTGGACCCGGACCACGGCAGGGAGCTGTGGACGAGCGACGGCACCCGCGCGGGGACCCGTCTGGCGGTGGACCTGGCGCCCGGCCCCTCCTCCGCCGCGCCCGAGCAGCTCACGCCGTTTGGCGGCAGGCTCTACTGCGCGGCGGATGATGGGGTGGTCGGGCGGGAGGTGTGGAGACTCGACATTCCTTAGCGCCTTGGAAATTCGTAGGGGCGGCCCTGTGTGGCCGCCC
>DASXJP010000241.1:0-33985 GCA_036497345.1 Thermoanaerobaculia bacterium | reverse complement strand
TCGTCGAGGGCCTCGCCCAACGGATCGTCCGCGGCGACGTCCCGGAGACGCTCAAGGACAAGCGCGTGGTCGTCCTCGACCTCGGCGCGCTCATCGCCGGCTCCAAGTACCGGGGTGAGTTCGAAGAGCGGATCAAGCTGGTCCTCGACGATGTGACCGCCCACCCCGACGAGCTGGTGGTCTTCATCGATGAGCTGCACACCATCGTGGGCGCCGGCAAGACCGAGGGGTCTCCCGACGCGGGGAACCTCCTCAAGCCCATGCTGGCCCGCGGCGAGCTGCACTGCATCGGCGCCACCACGCTCGACGAGTACCGCAAGAACATCGAGAAGGACGCGGCGCTGGAGCGGCGCTTCCAGCCGGTGATGGTCGAGCCGCCGAGCGTCGAGGACACGGTCTCGATCCTGCGCGGCCTGCGCGAGCGCTTCGAGGTACACCACGGCGTCCGCATCCAGGACAACGCCCTGGTGTCCGCGGCGGTGCTCTCGAACCGCTACATCACCGACCGCTTCCTGCCCGACAAGGCGATCGACCTGATCGACGAGGCGTCGGCCATGCTGAGGACCGAGATCGACTCGATGCCGCAGGAGCTCGACGAGGTCACCCGCCGGGTGATGCAGCTCGAGATCGAGGAGGCGGCGCTCAAGAAGGAGAAAGACAAGGCGAGCCAGGACCGGCTGGAGGACCTCCGCCGCGAGCTGGCGGACCTCAAGGCCCAGGCCGACGCCATGCGGGCGCAGTGGGAGGCCGAGAAGAATTCGATCAACGAGGTGCGGACCTTGCGCGAGCAGATCGAGAAGGTGCGCCAGGAGATCGAGGCCGCCGAGCGGCAGTACGACCTCAACAAGAGCGCCGAGCTGCGCTACGGCAGGCTGCCGCAACTGGAGAGCCAGCTCAAGGAGAAAGAGCGCCTGCTCGCCGAGCAGCAGAGCACCGGCGGCCAGCTCCTGCGCGAGGAGGTGACCGAGGAGGAGGTGGCCGAGATCGTCTCCCGCTGGACCGGCATCCCGGTGACCCGTCTGGTCGAAGGGGAGCGCGAGAAGCTGCTGCGCATGGAGGACCTCCTCCACCAGCGGGTGGTGGGCCAGGACGAGGCGGTGCGGCTGGTGGCCGACGCCGTGATCCGCGCCCGCGCGGGGATCAAGGACCCGCGGCGCCCGATCGGCTCCTTCATCTTCCTGGGGCCGACCGGCGTGGGCAAGACCGAGCTCGCCAAGACCCTGGCGCAGACCCTCTTCGACAGCGAAGAGAACATGATCCGGATCGACATGAGCGAGTACATGGAGCGGCATACCGTCTCGCGGCTGATCGGCGCCCCGCCGGGCTACGTCGGCTACGAGGAGGGGGGCCAGCTCACCGAGGCGGTGCGGCGCAAGCCCTACTCCGTGATCCTGTTCGACGAGATCGAGAAGGCGCATAATGACGTCTTCAACGTGCTCCTGCAGATCCTCGACGACGGGCGGGTGACCGATTCGCACGGTCACACGGTGGACTTCAAGAACACCGTGATCATCATGACCTCGAACATCGGCTCGCCGCACCTGCTGGAGGGCGTGATGCCCAACGGCGAGATCACCGAGGGGGCGCGGCAGGCCGTGATGCGCGAGCTGCGGACGCACTTCCGGCCCGAGTTCCTCAACCGGGTGGACGACATCGTGCTCTTCAAGCCGCTGCGGCTGGAAGAGATCGAGCGCATCGTCGACCTCCAGACGGAGGACCTGCGGCGGCGCCTGATCGACCGCGGCGTCCGGCTGGAGCTGACGGAGGCGGCCCGGGAGCACGTGGCGCGCCAAGGCTACGACCCCGTATACGGCGCCCGGCCGCTCAAGCGGTACCTCCAGCACGAGCTGGAGTCCCGCATCGCCCGCGCCCTGGTGGCCGGCGAGGTCACGGACGGCTCAGTGGTGAGAGTGGACGCGCGGGAGGGCCACCTGGCCGTGGAGATCGAGAGCCCCAAGGAGGCGGAGGTGGCGGTGGGGGCGTGAGCCCCTATCCCTATCCTGCTCTCCCGCAACTGGAAAGCCCGGCCGAGGAGGCCGGGCTTTTTCTTTGGAAACAAAGTGCTCCCTGACGAAGCAAGATATGCTCTCCGCATGCGCCGCTTCAATACCACGGGGCCTTGTGACCCGGCTCTCCACTACATGGTGCCTCCCCTGGAGCGCCTGCCCGAGGCCCGTACTGCCGTGGAGCGTGGCGACTATTTCGTCGTCCATGCGCCGCGCCAATCGGGAAAGACCACGACCCTGCGCGCGCTGGCGCGGGCGCTGACCGCCGAGGGCACCGTCGCCGCCCTGCATTTCAGTTGCGAGACCGGCGAGCCGGCGGGCGACGACTATGAGAACGCCCAGCAGGCGATCCTGGCGAGCCTGCAAGGACAGGCAAGGATCCAACTGCCCCAGGAGCTCGGGCCACCGGAGCCCTGGCCTCCCGCGCCACCGCTCAGCCTCCTCTCTGCGGCGCTTGTCGAGTGGGCGAGGGCCTGCCCACGCCAGCTGGCCCTGTTCTTCGACGAGATCGACGCCCTGCGCGGTGAGAGCCTGCGGGCCGTGCTTCGACAGATCCGGTCCGGATTCCCAGATCGTCCCCAGGCCTTCCCCTGGTCCGTGGCGCTGTGCGGTCTTCGCGACGTCAGAGACTACCGCGCGGCGAGCGGGGCGGACTCCGGCCGGCTGGGGACCTCCAGCCCCTTCAACATCAAAGTGTCCTCCCCGCGGCTGCTCGATTTCACCGCGGCCGAGGTTCGCGCCCTCTATGCTCAGCACACGGCGGAGACCGCGCAGCCGTTCACCGAAGAGGCTCTCAACCGGCTGTTCGAGCTCGGCCAGGGCCAGCCTTGGCTCACCAACGCCCTGGGCCGTGAGATCGTCGAGGTCCTGGGCGTTCCCTTGAGCGAGCCGATCACCCGCGAGCACGTGGAGCAGGCCCGCGAGCAGCTCATTCTGGCGCGCGCCACCCACCTCGATTCGCTCGTCGCTCGTCTGCGCGAGCCGCGGGTCCGCCGGGTCCTGGAGCCCGTCCTCGCCGGCGAGGTGATCGTCTCGGACACCTATGACGACGACGTCAGCTACGTGCGCGACCTCGGCCTCATCGCTCCGGACAACCCGGTGCGGATCGCCAATCCGATCTATCGCGAGGTGATCGTGCGGGTGCTGGCCTCGGCGGTGGAAGGCAACGTCCAGGCAGACCCGCGAAGCTTCGTCGATCCGGAGGGCCGCCTCGACCTGCGGCGCATCCTCGCGGAATTCGCGACCTTCTGGCACGAGCACGGCGAGGTGCTCGCCGCCGGCATGCCCTACCATGAGGTCGCCCCGCAGCTCGTCCTCATGGCCTACCTCCAGCGCATCGTCAACGGCGGTGGGCAGATCGACCGCGAGTACGGCGTCGGCCGGGGCCGCATCGATCTCTGCATCCGCTGGCCCTACCGGGCTCCGGATGGCAGCCGCGCCGTGCAGCGCCAAGGCATCGAGCTCAAAGTGTGGACGGCGGGCAAGCCGGACCCGCTCGCGCGGGGCCTGGAGCAGCTCGAAGGCTATCTCGAGCAGCTCGGGCTCGACCACGGCGTGCTCGCCATCTTCGACCGCCGGCCTGAGGCCTTGCCCATCGAGGAGCGCACCCGCTTCGAGGATGTCCGGACGCCGGGCCGCGGCTACGCGGTGACCGTTCTGCGGGGTTGAGGGCGTCACCTTACCGCTCTTCCAGAGCACCTTCTTGAGTAGCTGCATACACACAAAGGAGCCCCCATGCGCAAGAAGATCCTGTTCCTGACCCTCGCTCTCGCCCTGACCGGCGCCGCGGCCGGCCTGTTCTCGCCGAGCTCCGCCGAAGCGGCCTGTCCGCGCGTCTGCTGCCCCTCGGGGTGCTTCATCTGCTGCGGTCTGCCGTGTGACTGCGCGTCGTGAAGCTGGGGCACCCTTCTTGTATGAGGTCGATGTCCGACCGGAAAGGAGACTCAATGCGTAAGGCTCTGAAGCTCACGCTGGCTCTCGCGGCCCTGGCCGCCGCCGGAACGGGGATGCTCTCGCCCAAGCGCGCCGAGGCCGCCTGTTTCAGGTACTGCTGTCCCGATGCGCCGAGCCGGTGCACCACTTGCTGCAGCCCCAAGTGCGATCTCAACTGCCCTTAAGCTCTAACCCCTTCCCTCTTCGACAGTTGAGCAGCCCGGCTCCGGCCGGGCTTTCTGCTACGATCCCCATGTGCCGAGCCTCGACGAGGAGATCCTGCGGGCTGTCCATGACCTGCCTGGCATCGCCGTCCTGGTCCTCTTCGGCTCCCGGGCTCGTGGCACCCACCGTCCAGACAGCGATCTCGACGTCGCCGTCCTGCCGGATACCGCCGACTCCCGCGCCCGCCGGTATCTCCAGGCGGACCTCGCGGTGGCGCTCGCGCATCTGGCTCCGGAAGGGCGGGTGGACGTGATTCTCATCGACGAGGCGCCGGTGGACCTCCGGCAGGCGATCATGGAAAGTGGAAGGGTGCTCCTCAATCGCGATCCCGAGCCCTGGAAGGAGCTGCGGGTCCGCACCATGCGGGAGTACGGCGATGCCGAGCACTACCGGCAGCAATACTATGAGGCACAGAAAAGGCGCCTGGAACGGGGGGAGCTGAGTGGTCGACCGGCGAAAGCTATCGAGTCGCTTAAGCGCGTTGGAAAGCTACCTGGCTGAGCTCTTGGAGGCCAGCAGCGTCGATGACCGCCGGACCTCGTCTACAGGAAGCTACAGTGCAGGCTGCTCAAAATGTCCTCGATTGGACAAGCATAGGTTTGCTGGCCATTGCCTGCATAGAGAAGGCCGATCACCTCACCATTCGTCCGGACGATGGCCGAGCCCGAATCGCCTTTGTCGGAGAAGAGGGTACCATTCAACCCTTCGATCACGATTGAGCGCCTGAACCAACAGGGGCCAGGATCGTAAGGTATCGGCCCAACGATCGCCGCCACGTCGGTCACCTTCCCGTGAGTCAGACCGGTGGTGCGTCCGACCTTGAAAACCTGATCCTCTGCCTTGGCGCGAGCGACACCGTTCGGGGCCACGAGATTGCGGAAGGGGAGAAATCCCTGGTTGAAGCTGGCCTCGGCATTCAGGCGAACCACACCTGCGTCCACTTCGTTGAAGATGGCATTGCCTTTCTTGGGAGTAGCTCCCACGGGGCTGACCATCAAGCCGACGAAGTCTTCCAGTATCCCGGCCAGATCGGCCGGATCGAAGGTGCCGCCACCCGGTTGAAGAATCCTGTCGGCCTTCGGCCGTCCTCGGTTCTCACCAGCTACGACGTGGTTGTTGGAGAGGAAACCTGGCTTTCCATCCGGCAGGCGGACGAAACAGCCGAGAGTACCCACAATCATGAGCCCTTTGTCCAAAACCCCCTCTCTGATGTCGTCGTCGAAGTTTTGGATCTGGAGCCCGGAAACCAAGGGGCGGTGATGGCCGACTTCCTGAACAAGGCTCGAAGCTGCAGGGCTGGCAGGGCCGGAGGCAGCGACTGCAGCAAGGGACTCCACCTCTCCGGGCGTATCGGTGAAAAGAACAGGAACACCGTGGACCTCGCGGACCGGCTCGCCAATCGCTGCCAAGGGCACGATCATGGCGCTATTCCGGACCGCCCGGTATCCGAAAGCTTCACCGTGCCGGGTGATCCCTACAGATCGCACTCTTGGATCGAGGTCAAACAAAATCTCCGCCGCTGACTCGACAGCTTCTTCGGCTTGTCTGAAAGGAACGCCCATGGCCCATCCTCCCTGCCTGTTCCCCAAGATAGATGGCCAGGAAGGCAGGATTTCGCTCATCAGCCTTATGGGACGAACGGAAAAGTCTCGCTGGGGAGGATGCAGGAAGGCGAGAGAGGCGGACGGTTCAACCCTTCAGAGGCACGGGTACCTTGAAGCTGCCAGTCACGATGACGGGAATAGCCTCTCCATCCAAAACCACCTGCCGGGGGATATCATTGGCATCCTCACCTTCAACCCGAACCCGGATAGCCATTTCTTCCTTGTTCTCTGGATTTGTGGTGAGCCCGAGGGAGTAGCCGCCATCGTAATCACCGAGGATCCGCTGCTGTACTTCCGGCTTCTCGATCAGTCTTGCCAGACGATCCAGGTCCATATGCGCCTCCATCCGTCCCAGTTTACGCTTCTCGACGGCTCACCACAAGGTAACTACCGGATCGCCGCCCCTGCCAACCCGAACAGCTTGCGGATGTTCTCGTCCGTCCAGCGGAGGCCGCCGCCGATGAACAGGGAGTGGTGCTCCAGGATGTCGTCGTAGCCGCCCAGGAGGTAGAGGTTGGGGGCGAACTGATAGCGGCCGAGCAGCCGGAGGTGGGCCTTCAGGTTGTCTGGCCGGTTGAAGTCGAACGCCTCGAAGGAGAGCTGCAGCCGGCGGTCGAGGATGGGCAGCGGATACTCGATCTGCCCGCCGCCCGTCCCCTCGATGATGCCCCCATAGAGCCGCAGGCCCCCCAGCCCCATGCTCTCCGGTGCCTTGTAGCCGAAGAGGCCGGTGAACCCGTAGGACTGCTCCGCGGTCTGCGTTTTGATGACCGTGGTTTCCGTCACGCCGCTGGGGCTGGTCACCGTGATCGACTGCGTCTTCTCCCGGTGCACGCCGGTCGGGCTGCTGGTCACCCCCACGCGGTAGAGGTGCTTGCTGTCCTGCGGGTCGATGTCCATCTGGAAGGTGCTCTGCCACTGTTGCGAGTTGACCTCATTCTGCCGGTAGAACCCGTGCAGGTCGAGGCCGATCTGGAACTTGTTCAACCCTCCGAGGCTCTCGCTCAGGTCCTTGACTCCCCCCTGGATGCTGTCGAGGGTCGAGAGGACGTCGTTGTAGGCCTTGTCGTCGTTGATCAGCTTGCCGATCGTCCCCTGGCCGCTGGCGATCTTGCCGGAGATCGCGTTGAGGTTGTCCGCCGAGGTCTGGAGCTTGGCGGTGAGCTCGCGGATGTTCCCCAGGCTGTCCGAGACGTTGCCCCGGTTCTCGGCCACCAGCGCCGAGATCTGGTCGAGGGCCTGTTGCGTCTGCGAGGCCAGCCGCGGCAACTCGCGCGCCAGGGTCGCCGTCAGGGCGTCGATGTTCCGCACGCTGGAGCCGACGCCGGCGCGGTTCTCGGCCACCAGGGCCCGGAGCTCCGCGCTGGTGAGCTGGATGTCCGCCAGCACGCGGCTGATCCCCCCGGCGACGTCGCTGCCGGCGAGCGCGCCGGTGACCTTCTGGATCGACGAGCCGATGTCGCTCAGCTTGGCCATCGCGTCGTCGATGCTGGGCGGCGTCGTGCCGATGAGAACGCTGTCCGGCGGCAGCGGCGGCGCGCCCGGCGGGCCGGGGATGATCTCGACGTACTTCTCGCCGAGCAGCCCCAGGCTGGCGATGCGCGCCGTGGTGCCCACGGTGAGCGGGATCGGCTTGTCGAGCGCCAGGCCCACGCGGGCCCTGGTGCCCTGGAGGCCGAGGCCGTCGACCTGCCCCACCCGGACACCGGCGATGCGCACCGACGCCTTGTCGTCGAGGCCGGCCACCGAATCGAAGATGGCGCTGAGGCGCTGCCCCTTGACGCCGAAGGGATTGAGATCCTCGATCTTCCAGATCAGGACCGCCAGGACGACGAGACAGAGGCTCGCGAAGATCCCGACTTTGACCAGTGATTTCATAGCTCTCCCAAGCCCCGGACGGCCCGTCTAGGGGCGGTTCGGGACTCCGCTCTCTCCTGCTTTGGAGCCCAGACGGTCCCGCGTGTCCCGGGGCCCTCCCCCCTCCTCGGAGAGGGGCCCCTCGGCCCGGCCGTGGATGAACTGCTGGACCCGCGGGTCGTCGAGGCGCTTGAATTCCTCGGGCGGCGCCTCGGCGATGATCTTACCCCGATTGAGCATGGCGATCCGGTCGCCGATCCGGAAGGCGCTCTCCATGTCGTGGGTGATGGTGATGGTGGTGGTCTTCAGCCGGTCCGAGAGGTCGAGGATCACCTCGTCGATCAGCGCCGTGGTGATCGGATCGAGCCCGGTCGTCGGCTCGTCGAAAAGGAGGATCTCCGGCTGATGGGCCACCGCCCGCGCGAAGCCCACCCGGCGGCGCATGCCGCCCGAGAGCTGCGCGGGGAGCTTCTCGCCCACCCCTTCGAGCCGCACCATCTCCAGGCACTCCTCCACCCGGTCGTCGATCTCCCCGCGCGACATCCTGGTCAGCCGCTGCAAGGGGAAGGCCACGTTCTGCCAGACCGTCATCGAATCGAACAGGGCCCCCTCCTGGAACGCCATACCGAACTTGCGCCGGAGCTCGGTGATCGCCCGGTTGCCCAGCGTCTCGACCGCGATACCGTCCACCTCGACGGTGCCGGAGTCGGGGCGCAGAAGGCCGATGATGTGCTTGAGCAGCACGCTCTTGCCGGTGCCCGAGCCGCCGATGACCACCAGCGATTCGGCCGGCGTGACGTCGATGCTCACGCCGTCGAGCACCACCTTGGAGCCGAACGACTTGTGGAGATCGTGGATGCGGATCTTGACTTGGTCAGCCATCAGAAGAGCAAGTATCAGAAAAGCAGCCGAGTGAGGAAGAAGTCGGAGATCAGGATGGCGATGCTCGCCACCACCACGGCGGCGGTGGTGGAACGCCCCACCCCCTCGGCGCCGCCGGTGGTGTAGAACCCCTGCTGGCAGCCGATGAGGGCGAGCAGGAAACCGAAGATGGCAGCCTTGATCAGGCCCGAGAGGAGGTCGTTCAGCTCCATGTACTGGAACGTCCGGTGGACGTAGGAGACCGGGTTCGCCTTGAACAGCACGACGGAGACCAGATAGCCGCCCAGGATGCCGATGCCGTTGCCCAGGGCCACCAGCAGCGGCAGCATGATGGTGGCGGCCCAGACGCGCGGCACCACCAGGTAGTGGACCGGATCAGTGGCCATCACCTCCAGGGCGTCGATCTGCTCGGTGACGCGCATGGTGCCCAGCTCGGCGCCCATGGCCGAGCCGGCGCGGCCGGCCACGATCAGCCCCGAGAGCACCGCGGAGAGCTCGCGCACCATGGAGAGGGCCACCAGCGAGCCCACGAAGCTCTCGGCGTTGAAGCGCTGCAGCACGGTGAAGGTCTGCAGGGCGAGCACCATGCCGGTGAACAGGGTGGTGAGCAGCACCACCGGCGTGGAATTGACTCCCACCTTCACCATCTGGCGAAACAGCTCCCGCCAATCGTAGGGGGGGCGCGGAGTCCAGGCGAAGACGCGCCCCGTCATCTGGAAGAAGCGCCCCATCTGCTCGAAGAACCCCTCGAGGGGGCCCGGCATCTTCACGTGTCCTCTCGCGAAAAACGCGACATCAGCTCCTCCACTCTCCCCTCGCGCACGTAGCGGCGCGGCAGCCTGAGCCCCAGATGGCAAAGGATCTCCCAGGAGATCGTGCCGGCGTGAGCCGCGAGCTCCGCGGCCGTGATCTCCTCGTCCCCCTGGCGGCCGAGCAGCACCACCTCGTCCCCCAGCTCGGCCCCCGCCTCGGTCACGTCGAGGAGGGTCATGTCCATCGTAACCGAACCGGCCACAGGAACACGACGCCCCCGCACCAGCGCCTCGGCCCTGCCGGTCAGCCGCCAGGCGTAGCCGTCCGCGTATCCCACCGGCACCACGGCGATGCGGCTGCGCCGGCGGGTGACCGTGCGTCCGCCGTAGGAGAGCGCCGTGCCGGCCGGCACCTCGCGGAGCTGCACGATGCGCGCGCGGACCGACATCACCGGCCTGAGATCGGTACGCTCCGGAGCCGGCAGCGGATGATCCGGCCGCTCGGCGGGATCGAGCCCGTAGATGGCGATCCCCATCCGCACCAGGGCGTAGCGGCTCGCCGGGCTGTGGAGGGCGGCGGCGCTGTTCGCCATGTGGATCAGGATGCCCGCGCGCTCTTTGGGAGTGAGCAGGTCGAGCACCGATTGGAAGCGCTCCTCCTGCGCGGGATTGCGCGGGCTCTCGAGATCGTCCGCGTCGCCGAAATGCGAGAGCAGGCCGGCGAGCCGCAGCCCGCGGCTGTGGCGCAGAATCTCCAGCGCCCGCGGCACCTCGTCCATCGCGATGCCGAGGCGGCTCATGCCGGTGTCGACCTTGAGATGCAGCGGCTGGGGCTCGCGCCGTCCCGCGGTCCAATCGTTCCAGCGGGTGAGCTCGGCGAGCGAGGAGAGGGTCGGGGTGAGGTCGTAGCGGGCGTAGAGGGCGATCTTCTCGGGCCGGGCCGTGCCCAGCACCAGGAGGGGGAGCTCGACGCCGGCGCGCCGGATCTCGGCCCCCTCCTCCAGCAGCGCCACGCCGAGCCAGTCCACGTTGGCGGCTTCGAGAGCCCGGGAGACCCCCACGGCGCCATGGCCGTAGGCGTCCGCCTTCACCACCGCCATGACCTGGGTCTCCGAGCCTCCCAGGCGCTGGCGGATCTTCGCGAGGTTGTGCTCCAGGGCGCCGAGGTCGACGTCCACCCAGGCCGGACGCAGGGCGGCCTGAAGGTCCTCCACCCCCGGGGCCTCGACGGCCGGCGGGATCTCAGAAGGGAGCGGCCGAGGATTCGATGCCATGCCGGTCAAGGTTCCGGAAGCTGGTGGTCTCACCCAGGAAGACGAGGTCGATGGTACCGGTCTCACCGTTCCGGTGCTTGGCGATGATCAGCTCCGCCAAGCCCTTGTTCTCCTCGGTCTGGTTGTAGACCTCGTCGCGATAGATGAAGGCCACCATGTCGGCGTCCTGCTCGATCGAACCGGACTCGCGTAAATCAGCAAGTTGTGGCCGATGATCGCTCCCCCGCCGTTCGGGCTGGCGGGAGAGCTGGGAGAGGGCGATGACGGGGATCTCCAGCTCCTTGGCGAGCTGCTTCATGCCGCGGCTGATGGCGGCGATCTCCAGGTTGCGGTTCTCGTAGCGGCCGCCGGCCTGCATGAGCTGGAGGTAGTCGAGCACCACCAGGGACAGGCCGCGCTCCGCCTTCAGGCGCCGGGACTTCGAGGCGACCTCCAGCAGCGTCGGGTTGGGCGAGTCGTCGATGTAGAGGGGCGCGTCGCCGATCGTGCGCACGGTCTGGATGATGCGCGTCCACTCCTTCTGGGAGACGCGGTTCGAGCGCAGGCGGGAGAAGGAGATGTCCGCCTCCGAGCAGAGGACGCGCAGCGCCAGCTCCTGCTGGCTCATCTCCAGCGAGAAGACCCCCACCGTCTTGCGCTCGCGCACCGACACGTGCTGGGCCACGTTGAGCGCGAAGCTGGTCTTGCCCATGCCGGGACGGCCGGCGATGATGATCAGGTTCCCGCGGTTGAGCCCCTGGCTGATGCGGTCGAAGTCGGTGAAGCCGCTCGGCACGCCGGTGAGCATGGTGCCGGGGCGCTCCTCCAGCTCCTCCAGGGTGGTGTGGAGCACGTGCGAGAGCTGGGTGAAGCCGCGCTGGATCGCCTCCTCGCCGAGGCCGAGGATCGCCTGCTCCGCCCGCCCGAGCGCCTCCGCGGCCACCAGCCCGCCGTCCAGGCAGTTCCTGATGATCTCGCCGGCCGTCTGGATCAGCCGCCGGCGGACCGAGCGCTCCTTGACGATTTCTACATAGGTGTCGATCCGCCCGATGTCGGGGAGGTCGAGATCGAGCCCGGTCAGATAGGCGAGGCCGCCGATCATCTCGAGCTGACCCCGCTGCTCCAGCCGGGCCTGGAGGGTGCGCAGGTCGATCTCCACCTGCTCCTCCTGGAGGTCGAGCATGGCCTGATAGAGGAGCTGGTGGCGCTCGGAGTAGAAGTCCTCCGCCCGCAGCCGGCCCGAGATCGTGGGCAGCGTCGAGGGGTCGAGCATCACGCCGCCGAGCACGGCGCGCTCCGACTCCTCGCTGTGCGGGAGGGCTTTCTGCTGTTGGGGGAGGACGTCGATCATGGGATTGGAGGCCCGGGGGCCTCCATCATTCTCCCGCGAGCGGCGACGGGGTGCAAGGCTTCCGGATTGCGGAGAAATGGAGTATGGGAGGATCGCGGGAAGAAGCCGGCAGCGTCCGGAGAGGCGCTGCCGGCAAGCCCATCTATTCGAGGGTCTGGAGCGGCTGCACCACCACCGGGCAGTGCTGCCCCTCATCCTCGATGTGGCAGCCAGAGGACGCATCATAGTACTTCGTGGGCTTGGCCACGCCCACCGCGAAGCTCGAGCGGCCCGGCAGGAAGGTGTCGGGCGTGCCGTCGCCATCCGTGTCCACCTTGACGAAGCCGCTGAGCGCGGGACCGGTATTGTGGTCCATGGACCATACGGCGTTGGTGGCCGGCGGGAAGCGGAGGGCCTTGCGCAGCTCGAAGGTTTCCGTGGTGGCCCGGCCCGCCGGCTCGAAGGTCATCTTGATGTTGACCGAGATCGGGGCGAAGAAACGGCCCCCCTTCTCGTTGTCCCGCACGATGCGCATCGTGGTGATCGGCTGCTCGCCGTCGAGCCTCACGTAGGCGTTGAACAGGCCGCAGGCGGTCTTGACCGGCTCCACGCTCGCGAACTGCATGGCCCGGATCTGGATGCGCGTCGTGGCCACGCCGCGCTTGTTGAAGGCGGCGTTGTCGAGACGCTGGACGATCGTATCGGTGGGGCCCAGGGCCCCCGGCTGGCCGGTGGCGATGGGGACGCCCCGGAAGATGATCTTACCGGTGAAACGCTCCGACTTGTTGCAGAAGAACCCGGCCGGGATCGCTTCCTTGGAGAAATCGGCGAACGTGGTGCCATCTCCCGGAGTCCTCCAGAGATCGATTCCATTGGTGACGACCCGGTCGGCGGCGAACGCCGGCACCGCGAGCAGGATGGCGAAAACGGCGAGGATCAGGACTGAAATCTTTTTCATAAGCTTCTCCTCTTCGCGCAAAGAAATTTTGAGGGAGAGCAGGACGGAAATCTCCTGACCTCCGCCGGCGGAGCCCGGGCTCTCGAATCGCGACACGATAATTTGTCGTTCAACTTATCGAAAGATCGCGGAAATTACGGTCTCTCTAAGAAGTGTGGTGCCGGACGCCTTTCAAGGCGCGCCGTTAAGTTAAGAAATGCTTCTGTCTAGAGGCCGGTGAGGAAGCGCGCCATCGCCTCCCAGACCTCCCGGCGTCCCAGGAGGTCGTTGTGCGCCGCGCCGCGGACGGGCACCCAGGTCTTGGGGCCCGCCAGCACGGAGGCGATCTCCTCCCCCTGCCGCGCCGGGATCAGGTCGTCCCGCTCGCCGTGCACGACCAGGGCGGGGACGCGGATGCGGCGCGCCGCGGACCGCGAATCGTAGTGCTCGCGGAGCATGGCCTTGACGGCGAATTCGGGGAAGATCTCGACCGCGCACTCGGCCAGGGTGGTCCAGGGCGAGAGCGCGATGAGGCCGCGGACCGCCTCCGGATGCTGGTCCACCGTGGCGATGGCCAGCGCCGCGCCCAGCGACCAGCCCGCGATGACCAGGGGGCGGTCCGGATGGCGTTCCCGTGCCCAGGCGACCGCGGCCTCGCCCGTGGCGGTCAGCCCCTCCTCGGACGGGATCCCCGTGCTGCGTCCATAGCCGGGGAAGTCCGTCGCCAGGATCGCCACCCCGAGCCGGCCGAATTCCTCGAACAGCCCCGACCAGCGGAGCGTCTCCAGGTTCTCGCCGTTGCCGTGAAAGAAGACGACGAGCGGCGCCGTGGCCGGCAGCGTGGAGGGGGCGAGCGCCCAGGCCTGCACCCGGCTGGCGTCCGGGAGATCGAGCCAGACCTCCTCCAGAGGGGCCGGCGGCGGCGAGGAGACCGGCACCGGCGGCGCGGGATAGAGGATCTGGCGGGCGAAGGCTTCGAGCATGGGGCGGATCATATCGCCGCCGGTCCGCCCGGGGATCAAAAATCGCTGCTCGACCCGCCGCCGCCGAAGTCCCCTCCCCCACCCGCGAATTTCGGCTCCTCGTGGACCGGACGGGCCTCCGGCGAGAGGGAGACCACCGCGGCGCCGGCCTCCAGCATCCGGCGCCTCCCCATCTCCTCAAAGAGCGGCTCGGCGGTGTAGCCGTGCCGTTCCCTGCCGGGACCGGAATCGAGATAGCGTCGCAGCACGAGGACCACCGCCATCAACGCGGCCCCCGAGAGGGTCAGGATCACCCAGAGCGGCGCGAGATGGACGTAGTAGCGGAGCGTCACGAGCGAAGCGACTCCCGTCCCCAGCCCGAGGAGCAGGAAGACGTAGCGCCGCGACCGGAGCCCGATCGCCAGATAGATCACCGGGACCAGCGCCGTCGCGGCCATGGAGAGCCCCCGTAAGATCGCGCTCGACGGCAGCTTTCCATGATGCCAATCCTCCAGCAGGCGGCTGTCGAGAGAGCCGAGGTGCACGGCGGTGTACAACCCCGCCAGCGCCACCCCGAGGGCGAACGCGCAGGAATCGCGATGTGAGGGGGGCAGGCGGGGGGATTCCGAGAGCCTCATCAGAACCGTAGCCATGAGCAGGGGAAGGACGATCCAGACCAGTCGCGCACCCGGAAACGCCACGAAGCTCCACAGGAACGCCGCCATCGCGGCACCGGCGTAGAGCGGATATCCCCATCGCCACGCCGCTCCGGCCAGCAGGATGGCCGCGGCGAGGAGCAGGGCCGCGAAAGCATGGTCGTCCTTCCAGCCATCCTTATCGCAGATCCAGAAGGCGAAGCCAGCCAGGAATCCGATCCCCGCCAGCGACATGGCGGCCTCGACGCCGCCCCGCGCCCGGAGCATCAGCGTGACCTGGAAGTCTGTCGCGATAACCAGCCCGGCGCCGAAAAAGAGCAGGAGAACGGGGAGAGAGTCGGTCCTCCGTGAAGTGTCGCTGATCATGACAAGGAATCCGAAGGCGCCGCCGACCGAGATCAGGGTGAAGAGGAAGAGCAGGACGCGGAACACCAGGCCCACTCCCTGCCGCTCGTCCGGATAGGCTTTCTCGATCGCGGCGAGCGCGCGGTCGTCGATCGCTCCGGCCTGTCTCCAGGAGGTGGCGGCGGAGCGCACGGCCCCGTTGCGGTCGGCGCTGGTCATCCGTGGCGTCATGCCGGCTCCTTCTGGCGGCGCTGGGCAAGGATCAGCCCCACGATCACCGGGATCGGCGTGATGAAGAACCAGAAGCAGCCCAGGGTGTCTCCGGTGCTTTCCAGCACCAGCCGGCTGAGTGCCGCGTAGGCGGCGACCACGCCGAACGCGAAGAGCGGGAAGCGGCGGGTGAGGAAGGCGCCCGCGGCGAGACCCAACCCAGCGAGCAGGAGCCCAAGGGTCCACGTCCACCAGAAGACCCGCTCCCCCATCCCCGAGGCCAGCCCGCCGAGGACCAGCAGCCACCCCAGGGTGACCGCCACCGGCTCGAAATGGGCCTTACGGCCGCTCTGCTTGAGAGCGAAACCGAGCACCGCGAAGAGCGCCCCGCAGGCGATGGCGTTCCAGCGCACCGCGTCCTCCGCCCCCTTCCACCAGAGGTCCGTGCCGAAGCGCGCCGCCGACACCCCTCGCCAGGCCGCGAAGGTGGAGAGCGCCAGGGAGAAGACGACCCGCGAATCGAAGCGGAACGCCGCCAGCGCCGCGAAGACGGCCACGATCAGCAGGTGCCAGCTCCAATTCGGTCCCAGAGGGGTGAATTTCACCTCCACGTAGGCGAGATCCGCCGCCGCGAGCAGGACTCCCAGGAGCAGGATGTAGTCGAACGCCAGGTTGGGCGACGGCACCTCCCCCCAAGGTATTTCCCGCCAAGAAAAGGGCGGCGCCACGCGGATCACCCAGCCGAGCGCCGTTGCCGCGGCGAGACCGATGCCCAGGGCGATCGCCACCGGCCCGATACGGTCCAGGTTCTCCTTCACCAGCAGCCCGACCCCGCCGGTGACCAGCAGCACGCCCACGTAGAGCAGGGCCCGCAGCTCCCAGTGGACCGAGAGCAACTCCCCCCGGGCCGCCCGCAGCAGGCGCGGCGCCTCGTCCGGCGGCAGCACGCCGGCTTCGACCAGCCTCGGGATCGCGTCGGCGACGTCGGGATTCATGGATTCTGTGCCTTCATCCTACCGCGGTTTGCTCGATCGCGATCCGTCCCATAGCATCACGCCATGACTCCCGAAGAGAAGCACCGGCTCTACCAGCGCCACGCCCCCGAGGCCCTCGCCGCCGTCGAGCGCGTCCTCGCGGCGCCCGGGCCCGCGCCCGTCCTCCTCCTCGCCGGCGAGCCGGGGTGCGGCCGGACCGGCCTTCTGGAGGCCGCGGCCGGCGGCGCGACCGGCCAGGGGTGGCCCAGCACCGTGCTCCCGCTCGACCTCGACGGCTACGAGGAGGGGTTCGACCTCCCCCGCTTCCTCGACGTTCAGATCGCGAATCTCTGGGAGCTCTCCGAAGGGGAGCGGGAGAACCGGCGCGAACAGATGCTGCCCATCCTCCAGTTCGTGCCGTCCACCCTGGCCGGCGCCGCCCTGGTGTCGCTGCTCCTGCGGGTCGACGATCCGGTGGCCGTCTGGAAGGACCTCCCCGGCGCCACCGCCGCCGGCGACGCCCGGCCGGCCCTCTCAGGGCTGTTCGCGAGCCTGAGCCGCGCGGGGCATCTGGTCCTGCACGCCGTCGAGAGCGCCCAGATCACCGATCCCCTGCGGCGCTGGCTGCTCGATGAGACCCGCCGCAATCCCCGCCTCGTCCTCGCCCTCTCCTGCGCGCCCGTCGATCCCGACGATCGGGTGGCGCCGCAGGCCGAGAGCCTCCGCCTGGATCTCCAGCCAATGTCCGCCGGGGCCGCCGGAAACCTCATGGACCCTGTCCACGAGCTCCTCCACGGGCTGGAGCTGGAGACGGCGGACCGGTTGCAGCGCTTCCTCGACCTCGCCGCTCTCTGCGGCCCGAACGTCCCCGCCGAGGCCCTGTTCCTCCATCTGGAGCTGACGCCGGAGCAGCGGGAGGAGCTCCTCGATGTGATCGACGAGGAGTTGGTGGAGAGCGAGAAGACCCGGCTGTTCGTCGACCACCAGTACGCCCACCCCTCGTTCCCGGGGCTCCTGACCTACTCCTTCCTGAGCCCGGCCCTTCGTCACGCCCTCCTCGAGCCGCTGCCGCGCCCCAAGCGCGAGCGGATGGCGGGCGAGCTCCTCGAATTCTTCAACCAGTCCGTGCCCACGCACACCCGGGGGATGACCCTGCTCCGCTTCAGCCTCGCCAGCTATCTGGAGGACGATCAGACGCGCCAGTTCTTCCTGCGGGAGCTGCGCGTCTGGATCGGTCCCGGAGACGTCGAGGACCTCACGACCGAATTCCTCAGTGGGATGGACGACGGGCGGACGAGCGCCCGCGACCTCCTGGCCGCGGCGCGCCAGACCGCGGCGTTCTGGCCCCCCTTCCGGCGCCTCGCGTTCCTCGAAGCCGCGCGCACCCGCCTCGGGGATCTCCCGCCGGACGAGCGGCTGGAGCTGCACAATCAGCGGGCGGAGATCCTGCGGGAGATGCAGCGGGCCCCGGAGGCGGTCGCGGAGGCCCGGCTCGCCCTCGAAGAGGCGCGCCAGGCGCACGGCCCCGAGCATCCGGCCACGGCCCGCTCCCTGAACCTGCTGGGGATCCTCCTCAACGAGAGCGGCGAATTCGTGGAGGCCCGGGATCTCCTGGAGGAGGCGCTCGCCGTCCAGAGCCGTGGGGAGGAGGACGCCAACCTCGGCTCGATCCTGGCCAATCTGGGTATGGTCTACCGCGGCCTCGGCCAGCGGGAGGAGGCGCGCGAGCGGCTGGAACGGGCCCTGGCGCTCCACCGCAAGGCCTTCGGCGACGGCCACCCCGCCGTGGCGGCCGACCTCGGCAATCTCGCCACCCTGGAGCACGAGCTGGGAGATCCGGCGCGGGCCCTCGAATATCTGCGTCCCACCGTGGAGATCGCCCGCCACCTCTACGGCGACGACCACCCCGAGACGGCCCGCGCGCTCACCAACGTGGCGGGCCTCCTGCGGGAGGTGGGCGACGGTGGCTCCGCCCGCCTCCACATCGACGCCGCGCTCCAGATCAACCGCGCGGCGCTGGGAGAGGGGCACCCCCAGGTGATCGCCGATCTCAACAACCTGGCCGTGCTGGAACGCGAGACCGGGCAGATCGCGGCGGCCCGCGAGCATTTCCAGGAGGCCCTGGCGATCTCGCGGCAGGTGCTCGGGGAGGATCATCCGCTGACGGCGCAGCTCCGGCGGTCGGCTTCCGAAGGATGAACACTCCGGCGCATGCGGTCCTCAATCTCTGGATTCTGGGCCGCAGGGACCGGCCCGGGACCGCGTTGCCGGTCGTGATCGGCTCCGTCCTGCCGGACGTGCCGATCTTCGCCTTCTACGCCTGGGCCAGGCTCGTCGAAAGGCTTCCCGAACCGGAGATCTGGTCGCGCGCTTATTTCGGCTGGACAGGGGCCTGGACGATCGACCTCCTCCACTCCGCGCCCGTGGTCCTGGCCGCGCTCCTCCTCGCCTGGCGTCTCGGCCTCCCCCGCCTTACCGCCCTCTTCGCGGGCATGGCGCTGCACATCCCGGAAGACTTCTTCTTTCACAGCGAGGACGCCCACCGCCACTTCTTCCCCTTCTCCAATTGGCGCTTCCACAGTCCCATCTCTTATTGGGACCCGAGCCACTATGGCGGGATCGTGGCGCCACTGGAGATGATCGCTGTCCTCGCGGGTTGCATCGTCCTGTTCCGTCGGTACGAATCCCGAGCGGCCCGCTGGGTGATCGCGGCGGTGATGGCGATGTACGGACTGTTTCTGGGGTATGCGATCTGGGCGTGGGGCTGACCCAGTCTACGCCTTCGCCGGGCTGAAGTTATCGAACAGACGGAAGCTCAATCAGCCCCTGCCTGTTCCACTCGTTGAGGAGGAGCTCCCAACCGCCTTCCGGTATACGCGCATCCCCGCCGCGAGATCCTCCACCGCGATCCCCAGGGATTTGAACAGGGTGATCTCATCGTCCGACCGCCGGCCGGGGACCGTGCCTTCGAGCACCTCGCCGACCTCCCCGAGGATGTGGTCGTCGGTGACCGCCCCCTCCTCGCGGGCGAGTAGGAAATCGCCGGCCTCGGCGAGCAGCGACTCCCGGCGGTCCGTGTAGAGACGCGAGCGCGCGACCGCCGCCGCGTCGAGCTCCCGGGCCTTCGGCGTGCAGGCCCCCACGGCGTTGATGTGGGCTCCCGGCGCGATCCAATCTCCAAAGAGGACCGCCTCCGTGGCGGCGGTGACCGCGCAGATCAGATCCGCCCCCGCGACCGCCTCGCGCGCCGTGGACGCCGCCTCCACAGACAGGCCGGTCCGCTCGCTCTCCTCCGTGGCGAAACGGCGGGCGCTCTCGGGCCGCCGGCTCCACACCCGCACCCGGCGCAACGGCCGCACGGCGCGCATGGCGTCCAGATGGGTCCGCGCCTGCACCCCGGAGCCGAGGATGGCCAGATCCCCGGCGTCCCGCCGCGCCAGCGCCCGGGTGGCCACCCCGCTCGCCGCCGCCGTCCGGATGGCGGTCACCGAGGCGGCGTCCAGGATCGCCAGGAGGCTCCCCCGCTCCTGCTCGAACAGCACCACCACCCCCTGATGCGACTCCAGGCCGTGCAGGTGGTTCTCCGGCACCACCGTCAGCACCTTGGCCCCGGCGATTGATCCCATGGAAGGGCTTCCGAGCATCCCGGGCATCATCGCCAGAATGCCGTGGCGGTCCGGTGTCCAGTACACGGTGCGCAGCGGCTGCACCGCCTCGCCCCGGGCCAGAATCCGGAGAGCCTCGTCGATCACCTCGATACATTCCTCCATGGGGAGGAGGGCTTCGACATCCTCGCGGTCGAGAAAGAGCAGGGATTGGGACATGAGGGGAGTATATTCTTCCACCCATGACCTTCGTCTCCGATCTCGCTCCCCAGCCCCTCTGGAAGCACTTCGACGCCCTCCTCCGGATTCCGCGCCCCTCGAAGCATGAGGAACGGGCGCGCCGATACGTCATCGAGCGGGCGGAGGCCAGAGGATTGACCTGGCGCCAGGACGCCACCGGCAACGTCGTGGTCGAGAAGCCCGCCTCCCCCGGGAAGGCGGGGTCGCCGGTCGTGGTCCTCCAGGGGCACCTGGACATGGTGACCGAGAAGAATTCAGGGACCGTCCACGATTTCGACCGCGATCCGATCGTCCCGCGCCGCGACGGCGACTGGGTGAAGGCCACGGACACCACCCTCGGCGCGGACAACGGCATCGGCGCCGCCGCCCTCCTCGCGCTCATGGAAGCGGACGACCTCGTCCACGGTCCCCTGGAGCTCCTCTTCACCGTCGACGAGGAGACCGGGCTCACGGGCGTGCTGGCGCTCGATCCCCAGGCGATCGCCCTGCGGGGGCGGCTGCTCCTCAACCTGGACTCCGAGGAAGAGGGCGCGGTGACCATCGGCTGCGCCGGCGGCTCCACCAGCCGGCTCACCCTGCCGCTCGAGACGGCTCCGGCGCCCGATCAGACCACGGTCCTCGACGTGAAGCTCTCCGGCCTCAAGGGGGGCCATTCGGGGATGGAGATCCACCTCCAGCGCGGCAACGCCGTGAAGCTGCTCGCCCGCGTCCTCCTGGCGGCGCTGCAGCAGTCCCCTTACCACCTCGCCTCGTTTCAGGGGGGCAACAAGCAAAACGCCCTCCCCCGCGAGGCCACGGCCCGCGTCGTGCTCCCCACGGAAGCTCAGGGACCCTTCACCGCCGCCGTCGAGGCCGAGACCGCCGCCATCCAGGACGAGATCCGCGCCGTCGATCCGGACCTGAAAATCGGGATCGCCGAAGCCGCGTCTCCCGAAAGGGTCTGGACGGCCGCGTCGACCCGCAAGGCGCTCGACCTCCTGAACGCCCTCCCCCACGGCGTTCTGGCGATGAGCAACGACATTCCTGGCCTGGTCGAGACCAGCCTCAACCTCGCGACCGCGGCGAGCGCGGACGGCTCCCTCTCGATCCTCCTCAGCATCCGCAGCTCGGTGGCCTCCGCCATGCGGACCACCAAGCGCGGCCTCCGCGCCATCGCCGAGCTGGCGGGAGCCGAC
This sequence comes from Thermoanaerobaculia bacterium, assembly GCA_036497345.1. Lineage (GTDB taxonomy): Bacteria > Acidobacteriota > Thermoanaerobaculia > Multivoradales > UBA5704 > DATARR01. Next base: position 13,040 of record DASXJP010000241.1, on the reverse strand, counting down.
GTCCAGGAGAACGACGGCTATCCCAGTTGGAAGCCCAACCTCGACTCCCCCCTCCTCGCCACCTTCCGCCAACTCCATCACCAGAAGCTCGGCACCGACCCCGAGCTCAAAGCCGTCCACGCCGGCCTCGAATGCGGAGTCCTCGGCGAGAAGTTCTCGGGGCTGGACATGATCTCCTTCGGACCCGTCATCCAGGGCGCGCATTCGCCGGACGAACGGGTGGAGATCGGCTCGGTGGGGCGGTTCTGGGGATTGTTGGGGGAGGTGCTGGGGACGTTGGCGGACAGCTAGAATTTTCTCGTCGCCCAACGGTGATGATGCTCCAGGTCGCGTCGAAGCGATACGCTTTCCCGCATCCTGGAATGGACGCGGGAAGTGCGAGAGCCGTTTTTCTCTGCTAAGATGTCGGCCATGGACGAGAACCGCAGAGGCTACGATCTCAAAGCGCCTGGCCGCTCCGGCGGGGGCGCCCCTCGGCATCTGCCGGGCCGCGGCGGCCCCTTCCCGCGGGTCGACGATCACCTGGTCGAGCCGGAGGTGACGCGCGACGAGATCGTCGGCGGCCACCGGATCGTCGCCATGCCGGCCAATCCACCCCACGCCAAGCAGCACAGCATGCTTGGGTACGTCATCCAGGCTCATGTGGCCCCGGGCTATACCGCGCTGGTGGACCTGCTCACCCGCTTTGACGAGGAATCGGACTTTGCCACCGATGCTTGTATCTACAAGGACGGGGTGGATCCGGCAACCGGCGCGCGCTACCTGGAGGAGATCGCCTTCGAGGTGGTCTCGGAGCAGAGCGAGCGGCTGGTGACGGAGAAGGCCCGGCGGATGCACCGCCGGGGCGTGCGGCGGATCTTCTCGATCTGGGTGAAGACTCACCGGCTCTGCGAGTGGTCTCCCGAGAGCGAGAGTTGGCGCCGTTTGGGGCTCGACGCCCGCATCGAGGACTCCTGTCTCGTAACGCCGCTCCAAGTGGCTGCCCTGCTCGATGCCGCGAAGGCCGACTATGCGGTGGTCGAGGCTCTGGCGGCCAAGGGGAGCCCGGCGATTCGGGAGCGGGACGCCACAATGAAGGCCACGGGCAGGGCCGAAGGCCGAGTCGTGGGCAGGGCCGAAGGTTTAGCCGAGGGTAGGGCTGAAGGCCAAGTCGCAGGAGTTGCTCAGTCTGTCCTCAAAGTCTTGGAAGCGCGCGGCATCCCTCTGCATGAGACGCAGCGGCAGGAGATCCTGGACTGTCAGGATCTCGATCGGCTGAGCCGGTGGCTACGCCGGGCCGTCGTAGCCTCATCTGCCGTCGAGGTGTTGTCGGAGCCCTGAGATGGCAAAGCTCCGGGCCGGGCGGGTCACCTACGAAACAGTCCGCGAGATCGCACTGGCTCTCCCCGGCGTCGAGGAAGGGCCTTGCTACGGCACTCCCGGCCTTCGCGTGCGCGGCAAGCTCTTCGCCCGGCTGTGGGAGGACGGCGAAACGCTCGTGCTCAAGGTCGGCTTCGATGCCCGCGAGATGCTGATGGCGGCGAATCCGGAAACCTTTTACATCACGGACCACTATACGGGCCACCCGTACGTGCTGGTGCGGCTGCCGAAGGTAGGGAGAGAGCAGATCGAGCACCTGATCGAAGAGGCTTGGCGGCTCAACGCGCCCAAGCGGTTGGTGGCGGAGTATGAGGCTACTCCACCCGCACCGCGATCTTCCCCCGCACACCGCCCCGCTCGCTGAGGTCGTGGGCCTCGCGGATGCGACTCAGGGGGAAGACCTCATGGATCTCCGGCCGGAGCCTCCCCTGGTCCACCAGCCGGGCGAGGAAGGCGAGGTCCTCGGGCTTCGTCCGCACGGTGATCCAGCGGGACCGCTTCTTCTGACCAAAGAGGGCCGTCAGTCCGGTGAAGAGCCCGTTGAGAAACGAGCGCGGGCCGACCTGGGTGGTCACGTAGATCCCGCCTTCCCGCGAGAGCGAGGGCTCGCAATCCTGAAAGCTCCGGGTGCCGGCCGCGTCGAAGATCACGTCCCAGGCGTCGTCGCGGCCGGCGAAGTCCTCCTCCTCGTAATCGATCGCCTCCCGGGCGCCCAGAGAGCGGACGAATTCCAGGCTGCCATGGCTGGCGGTGCCCGTCACCTGGGCCCCCACGGTGACGCCGATCTGCACGGCGAGGTGGCCCACGCCGCCGGAGGCGCCGTTGATCACCACCGTCTCTCCCGCCACCAGCTCGCCCTTGTCGCGCAGGGCCTGGAGAGCGGTCAGGCCGGCGACCGGCAGCGCCGCGGCCTCCTCGAAGGAGAGCGCCTGGGGCATGACCGCCAGAGCGGATTCCCGCGCCAACGCCAGCTCGGCGTAGGAGCCTCCGGGAGAGCGCGGATCGACCCTGCCGAAGACCGCGTCCCCCACCTGGAAGCGGGTCACCTCGGGGCCGATCGCGTCGACCTCGCCGGCCGCGTCGTGGCCGAGGATGAGGGGAAATTTCGCCGGCATCACGAGCCGCAGACTGCCGCGGCGCATCTTCCAATCGATGGGATTGACGCTCGCCGCCCGCACCCGCAGGCGGACCTGGCCCGGCCCGGGCTCTCCCGGCTCCGGGACCTCCCGCACCTGCAGCCGGTCGCTCCCTCCATAGGCGTCGATCACCGCGGCTTTCATGGAGCTCCTTTCCGAATCCATCCTACCGCCGCCTCCAGGATCACGTCCCGCCCCTGCCGGAACGCCGCGTCGAACGCCGCCCCGTCGAGCGCCACGCGATGATCCGGCAGTACCCCGCCGCGCCCGGCGGCGTCGCTGTCGAGCTGAATCTGGCATTGGCCGTCGAGCGATTGGCCCTGGGGGAAGATGAAGTCGAGGCCGTCCGGCAGGTGGACGGTCTTCTCCCCCACTCCGAACGATCCCTGCGTGCCGCGCCAGCCGAAGATGGCCACGTTCGGCAGGCCGCGCAGGGCCAGGGGGATCCCCTCGCCGGCGCTGAAGGTGTCCGCGTTGACCAGCACCGCCACCCGGCGCGGCCAGTACGGCTGCCGCGGCAGGACGCGCACCGCGGTCTCCGGATGCGGCCGGAAGAGCGCCGTGACCGGATCGTAGAGGCCCGCGATCTCATAGATCCGCGGGCGCGGCTGGAAGAAGGCGGTGAGGCGCGGGACGATCTCGTCCTGCCCGCCGGTGTTGCCGCGGACGTCGATCACGATCCCCGGCGCGCCCGCCGAGAGGAACCGCCGGATGGCGCCGCGGACCTCCCGCTCCGGCATCAGATCCCAGAGCGTGGGCAGCTCGAATTTCACCTGGATGTAGCCCGTGCCGTCCGGCAGCCGCTTGATGGAGATTGGATCGCCCAAAAAGACGTCCCAGCGCGTGCCGGTCGGCCGGGGGTACGCCTCCGGCACTGCCTCCATCTCGGCCGTGGAGGCCGCGGGGGCGCCGGGGTTCCGGTAGCCGATCGCCGCGTGAGCGCCGACGCGGCCGTGCGTCAGGAAGCGGATCTGCTGAAGCCGCCTCCCCTCGGCGGTGGCGGGGGGCTCCTCGCTCCAGTCGACGCCCACTCTCTCCAGCGCCGCCCGCACCGGACCGCCGTTCCAGGCCAGCACCTCAGCCCCCACCTGAAGGCCGGCGCGCGCCGCCGGACCGCCGGGATCGATGCGGGCCGCCATCACCCGGCCGTCGTCGAGCTCGGCCAGCCCGAGACCGTACCCGCCGCCCGCCTCCGCCTCCCGCAGCCCGCGGTCGTCTCCCCGCAGATCGACGTGGCCGTCCGGGATGCTCCAGGCGAAGGCCCGCAGGGTCCGGTAATAGGCCCGGTCGTCCCTGCGCGTCTCGGCGTCGCGGATGCGCGGAGCGAACCGGGCTCGGAGAGCGGCCCAATCGATCCCCTTCCACCGGGTGAACGGATACTCGGCCCCCAGCTTGGCGCACAGGGCGTCGAAGGCATGCAACCACGAGAAAGCCGCCAGATTCGTCTCCGTCAGTTCCCCCGCCAACAGGCCCACGTGATGGCGGGGGCGCGGCAACGGGGGGAGCTCGCTCCACCGCGCGGCTCCGTCCACGGCCAGCACGATCCCCACCGCCGAGGCGATCCGGCGCAGCACCCCGGGAGGACGGAGCACCCGCCGAGGAAACGCCGCCAATCCCACCAGCGCCACCCCGGCGGCGAGCGGCACCGAAGCCAGCAAAGCCAGCGGCGACGTCCGCAGGCTCCACAACGCCTGCCCCGCCATCAAGACCGCGAGAGCCCCGGCGAGCAGCGGGAGCCACCGCGGCAAAGGACGCAGAGGGCTCGCGGCCACGATCGCCGCCAGCAGGACGGTTAGCGCGGCGAGGAGAAGGGTGAAGGCGGGGAGCATGCGCGGGGGAGTGTCGCACAGCCCGGGGATTCATCCCCGGGCGGACCACCGGCGTCTCCGATTCTGGATACTTTTGACTGCCTTGGCGAGATCTCTTATACTTCCACCATGGCCACCCCCCTCCGCAAAATGCCAGCCGACGAGGACCCGGAAACCGCCGCGTGGCGAGCCGATCCCTTCCGCTACGGATCGCGATGGACGCGCGTCCGCCTGCCCGACGGCCAGGTCATCGACAAGGAGATCCCCCTCACGCCGGAGGACCTTCTCGACCCGCAGCTCGGAGACGAAGTGCCCCAGAGTGGACCCCACGCCCAAGTCGCCACCATGTTGAACGACCTGCTGCAAAGACACTTCGAGCCGGACCCGGACGTTCTGGTCCTCTTCGACATGAAGATCCTCTGGGGAATCCCCGGGCTCTCCGAGCCGTCCCCCGATGTCGCGGTCGTCCGCGGCGTTCGCGACAAGAAGAAGGCGCGGTCGACCTTCAAGATCGCCGAGGAAGGCGTGCTACCCTGCCTGACCATCGAGGTCGTCTCCTACTCGGACGCTGAGATATACCAGAACGACCACGACACGAAAGTCGAGCTTTACCAACGGGTCGGGATTCCGGAGTACCTCATCGTCGATCCGCCCCCCGAGCCGGCGAAAGATCCGGCCATGCTGACGGGCTATCGCCTCGCCGCGGACGGGCGATACCGGCGGATCGTGCCCGATTCGCAGGGACGTATCCTCTCGGAGACGACCAACCTCCTCTTCGGGCCCTCCGAGGACGGATACATGGTCCAGGTTTACGACGCCAGGACTGGCAAGCGGCTGCTCATCTCCAGCGAGTTGGAGGCTGCCTATAACGCCGCCGAGGAAGCCCGTAGGGCCGCCGAGGAGCGCGCCATCCAGGAGGCCGAGGCCCGCAGGGCCGCTGAGGAGCGCGCCATCCAAGAGGCCGAAACCCGTAGGGCAGCCGAGGAGGCTGGTAAGGCCGCTGAGGAGCGCGCTATCCGAGAGGCCGAAGCCCGCAGGGCAGCCGAGGCAGAAAACGCTCGCCTGCGCGCCGAGGTCGAACGACTGAAGGACCGCTGAAGCTCCGAGGACATCCATGAGTGACCCCGAGCCTCTCGAAGACCTCTTCCCCTTTGGCTTTCGGACCCGGCGGTCTCCCGGACCCAACGGTGAGCCCGTAGGGGAATGGATCCCCTTGACGGCCGACGATCTCCTCGACCCGCAGATGGGCGACGAGATTCCCCAGACGCAAGCCCACTCCACCAGCCTGCTCCGGCTCTTTTACTTCCTGAGCTGGTATTACGAGCACCGCGAGGACGTTACGGTGACGTTTGACATGAAGATGTTCTGGGGGATTCCTGGCCTGAAGGAACCCTCGCCCGACATCGCCGTCATCCCGGGAGCAAGGAAGATCGGGTCCCGAGAGAGCTTCGACGTCGTCAAGGAAGGCGTGCGTCCCGGCCTCATCATCGAGGTCGTCTCGGACCTCGCCTCTGAGCTCCGCCGCCACGAGTATGTCGACAAGGTCGAGATCTACCAGCAGGTGGGGATTCCGGAGTACCTGATCCTCGACCCGCCGACCGACTTCACCCAGGGCCTGTGGACCGGCTACCGCCTGGGACCGGACGGTCGCTATCGCCGGATCGAGCCCGATCGTGAGGGCCGGCTCCTCTCTGAGACCACAGGGCTCCTGTTCGGCGTCGATATGGACGGAAAAACTCTCCTCTTCTGCGATGCGCGGACCGGCGAGCGGCTGATCGACCCCCACGAACGGCTCCGTCGTGACGACCAAGCCCGCAAGGCCGCCGAGGAGCGTGCCATCCAGGAGGCCGAAGCCCGTAGGGCCGCCGAGGAACATTTGAGACTCGAAATCGAGCAACGGAAGGCAGCCGAGGCAGAATTAGCTCGCTTACGTGCAGAGCTCGAATGGTTGCAGGCCCGCTGAAGCTCGTGGGACCGCTGATCATTCCGCGCAGGCGACCACCTCCACCTCCACGAGCCAATCCGGAGACACCAGACCGGCGACGAACACCGTCGTGATCGCCGGCCGCACGCCGTCGAGAAGCTCTTTGCGAACCTCCACCAAAGTATCCATGTCCTCGCGGCGCATCAGAAAGAAGGACATCTTCACGATGTCCGCAAACGTGACTCCAGAACGCGTCTCCACACCGTGCGCGTAGATGCCGCGGTATTGCTCGCCGACCGGGAACGGATCATGCCGAGTTGATACGGCCATGGGATTATCTCCTCTCAGAAGATGTCTGGAAAGTCGGCTTGAGCCCCGCAGGGGCGCGGGGAGCTCGGCGCAGTGACTCCGGCTCCACCAGATCGAAGAAATGCACCCTCCCCGACCGGTCACCAGCCACGATAATTTTCCCGTCAGGGTTTGCAGCAACAGTCAAAACTGGCGCATCCAGCGTCATCACGGCTAAAGCCTTTCCGCTATCCAGATCCCACACCCGAAGCGTCCCGTCGAGGGAGGCGGAGACGGCACGACCGCCGGTCAACACCGCCACCGCGTTGACCACAGCCGTATGTCCTTGGAGAATTTGGAGGGTCTGGCCGCTCTCCAGGCCCCATACCCGAAGCGTCCGGTCGGAGGAGCCGGAGACGGCGCGACCACCGCACAACACCGCCACCGCGTTGACCCAATCCGTGTGCCCTGCGAGGGTTTGGAGGGTCTGGCCGCTCTCCAGGTCCCACACCCGAAGCGTCCCGTCGGTGGAGGCGGAGACGGCGCGACCGCCGTCCAACACCGCCACCGCGTTGACCCAGGCCGTATGTCCTTGGAGGATTTGGAGGGTCTGGCCGCTCTTCAGGTCCCACACCCGAAGTGTCCCGTCGGAGGAAGCAGAAACGGAACGACGGCCGTCCAACACCGCCACCGCGTTGACCCAGGTCGTGTGTCCTTGGAAGGTTTGGAGGGTCTGGCCGCTCTCCAAGTCCCACACCCGAAGCGTCCCGTCGGTGGAGGCGGAGACGGCGCGACGGCTGTCCAACACCGCCACCGCGTTGACCCAGGCGGTGTGTCCTTGGAGGATCTGGAGGGTCTGGCCACTCTCCAAGTCCCATACCCGAAGCGTCCCGTCGGAAGAGGCGGAGACGGCGCGACGGCTGTCCAACACCGCCACTGCTCTGACCCCAGCCGTATGCCCTTCGAGAGTGCGAATCAAGGCGCCACCTGCTTGGTTCATGCTCCCTGTTCTAGAACGAAACCAAATGCTCCCTTGCCAGGATCTGGCATCTTCCATCAATGCCTGAAGACCCGGCTCTTTCCGCCCCAGGAGGCGGCCGACGAGTTGAGAGGCGAGTTGGGCTCGGCCTTTGGCGAAGGCGTGTGCCGAAAGACGGAGCGTATCCCGAATAAGCCGAAGCTCCTGGTCCTCGCCGACGAAGGGCTCGTAATCACCAATCACCGAGTTGATGTCCGTAGCCAGTAGCTTGGCTTCGATGAACGAGAAGCTCGCCAGGAGTGCCTTGAATTCGTGCCGGCCTCCGGAACCCATGAAATGGTCCCGCAATCGACGCCAAAGATACGACTCCTCACGGGGTAGATCCTCCCACTTTCCACTCGCCGGGCGATAAGCTTCCAACAACCGGGAATGGAAAGAAGAAAGCTCGCCTGTCTTCTGCTCCATCAACACCCTTCGGGTAACGTCATGGAGACGAATCGTTCCGTTCTTTCGATCAAATTCCAATAACAAGGAGAGATCATAAAAGTACTGGCAAATCCTGGTGGCGCCGAAATGAGACACGCCCCAATAGCGTTCCAGAACCGAGACTGGAATATTCTCGTCTTCCGGGAAGATGGCCAACTGGGGGAAAAATACCTGCTCCGCCTCCGGAAGACGCAGAACACTGATGAGAATCGCTCGCGAGGCTGCCGCGTGCCGCGAGACCGAGTCCTTCTGATCAAACTGGTCGAACGCCGAGAACCCATCGGCCGCCAGAGCCCCTTCGACCTCCTGGAGGGCTTCTAGGATCGAGAGACCTCCGTTCACCAGATCTCGCAATGGACCGTTGACAAGCTTCAATAGGAGAGGCCATTCTCCGAGACGAGCAGACAGAGAGCGAAAATCTTCGGGAGAAGAGCTCGGGAGCCCGGCCCGGAGCAGGTCGACGGCTTCGGACGAAGCCATCGCGTCCACCTTGATGGGCTTCGAATCCGCGGGGAGGGTACGGCTGTCGCGGGTCGTGATGAGGAGGGCGCAGCTCTCTCCGAGCCCCTGGAACGGAGCGACGTCGTCCGGCTTCCAGACATCATCCACGACGACGAGGGCCCTGGCTTCGTTCAAGGATTCGCGGAGCTTCGCGCCGGCGGCGGCGACGGTCTCGAAGGCGGGCGGCTCTTCCTGATCCCACCAGCGGAGGAGATCCCGGATCTGCCTCAGGCGGCCGTTGGAATCGATCTCCTCCCCCATCGTCGCCCAGAGGATGCCGTCCGGATAGGCGTTCCGGACCCGCTCGTCGAAGCAGAGCTTCTGGGCCAGCGCGGTCTTTCCGAATCCGCCGGCTCCTCGCAAGGCGGTGGTGATCCCTACCGATCTTCCGGCTTGAGCGTTTTCCTTCGAGCAGAGCGCTTCGAGGACCTTGTCGTGCTCCCGGCGGTGAATCCAGCCCTCCGGCGGCTGGGCCATGCAGCGGTAAGGAAGAGAGCTCTTCATTCCGCTGCCGCTGCCCGGACCCGGCGCCTGTCCTCGAACCCCACTGACCAGGCGATGGAAGGCGTCCTCGTCGTCGAGGTCCCCTCGGAAATCTACCCAGGTGAGGCGGCGGAGGAAGCGGGGGAGGTCCTCTTTGCGAGGCTCGAAGGAGCCAGGGAGGAGGATGGGGATTACCCGGAAGGTACGGTCGCCCACTCGCATCTCCAAGGTAGAGCGCATCTCCTCGTTCTGCCAGGCGCCGAGACCCTTGGGCCCCAGGAACACGGCGCAGGTGCGGCTCGCGTCGAGCGCCTCCTCCAGCGCCTCCTGCCAGGGGTCACCCGGGATAAGATGCCACTTGTCCAGGAACGGCTCGATTCCCGCCTTCCGGAGCTTCCGGGCGAGCTCTTCCACGGCAGGCTTGTCCGCGTTGCTGTGGCTCAGGAAGACGTCGTAGACCGGTTTCATGGCGGTACTGTGAATTTTACCGAATTCTCGCCCCGGCCGGAGGTCATCCTGGCGGTAGAGCTACCCGATCCAGTCCTGGATCTACTGATCTCGGTCCCAGGGCTGCTGATCTCGGTCGCTGAATGGAACGGATCTGGTGGCGAGTGGAGTAGCGCTGGCTGCGTGTGGAGTAGCTCTGGCCGCGAGATCAGGGGATCTGGGATTGAGAAAAGGACCAAAAGGACATAAAGGACCTCAAGGACAGAAGGAAAGCAGGTTGTCCTTTGTGTCCTTTAGGTCCCTTTGGTCCTTTGGGTCCTTCACAGGAGCTGTTGCGGATCCACGTCGATCACCAGATCGTAGGAGGGGTTCTTCGGCAGGACCTCCTTGAGCATGCGGTGGAGGCCGCGGCCGTCGGCGGAGCGGGCGAGGAGCTGGAAGCGCCATTCGCCGCGGAGGCGCTCCAGGGGGGCCGGGGCGGGACCGGAGAGGCGGACGGCGCGGGCGAAGGGGTGCGCCGACAGATCGGCGGCCAGAGCGGAGATCGCGGCCCAGGCGCGGTCGCGGTTCTTGTCGCGCACCAGGAGCTGCACCATGCGCGTGTACGGCGGATAGTGGAAGACCCGGCGGAAGCGGAGCTCCTCGCGGGCGAAGCCTTCGTCGTCCCCGCGCAGGGCGGCCTGGATGGCGTAGTGGTCCGGATGGTAGGTCTGGATCACCACCCGGCCGGGCTTCTCCCCCCTCCCCGCCCGGCCCGCCACCTGCACGAGCAGGTTGTAGGTGCGCTCCACGGCCCGGAAGTCCGGGAAGCTCAGGTAGGCGTCCGCGGCCAGCACGGCGGTGAGGGCCACGTTCGGGAAGTGGTGACCCTTGGAGACCATCTGGGTGCCGATCAGCACCTGCACCTCCCCCCGCGCGAAGCGCTCCAGCAGGGCGGCGGGCCCCCCGGGACGCCGGGCGGTGTCGCGGTCGAGGACGTCCACAGTCACGCCCGGGAACAGCTCCTTGAAGTCCTCCTCCACCCTTTCGGTGCCGGCGCCGATCGCCTCCAGCGCGTCCTCCTTGCAGTTGGGGCAGACCTTGGGCGCCGGGAGCATCGAGCCGCAGTAGTGGCAGACCAGCCGGCGGTCTCTCCGATGGTAGGTGCGCGGCAGGCCGCAGTCCTCGCAGCGCATGTCCTCGCCGCAGGCGCGGCAGAGGAGGATGGGCGAATATCCCCGGCGGTTGCGCAGGAGGATCACCTGGTCGCCGTCCGCCAGCGCCTGCCGGATCTCGGAGCGCAGGCGCTCGGAGAAGTGGACCTCCCCGGGCCGGCGCGAGACCCCCTCCTCGCGCAGGTCGACCAGGATGCCCTCGGGGAGGGACCCTTGCCCGGCGCGCTCGGTGAGGCTGAGAAGCTCCAGCTTCCCCCGCTCGGCGTTGTAGCGGCTCTCCAGGCTGGGAGTGGCGGAGACGAGGAGCGCCGCGGCGTTGGCGTCGCGGGCCCGCACGATAGCCAGATCGCGGGCGTTGTAGCGGGGGGTGAGCTCCTGTTTGTAGGAGGTGTCCTGCTCCTCGTCCACCACGATCAGGCCGAGATCGGCGACGGGCGCGAAGAGGGCTGAGCGGGGGCCGAGCACGACCCGCGCCTCGCCGCGGCGCACCCGTTCCCACTCCTGGTGCCGTTCGCCCACGCCCATCCCGGAGTGCAGGATGGCGAGGTCGTCGCCGAAGCGCTGCTCCACGGCGCGGGCGAGGGCGGGGACGAGGGCGATCTCGGGCACGAGGAGGATGGTCGAGCGTCCGCGGGCGAGCGCCTCCTCGGCGGCGCGCAGGTAGACCTCGGTCTTGCCGGAGCCGGTCATTCCCTGGAGGAGCAGCGGCGCGAAGGCGCGGGCGTCGAGGACGCCGGTCAGCCGGCCGAGGGCGTGCGCCTGGTCGTCGCGCAGGCGGATCTCGGGGAGCCTCGCCGGCGCGCCCAGCATGTGGCGGTCGAGGGAGAGGCGCTCGACCTGGGTGAACTGGCGGAGCACGCCCAGGGAGACGAGCCGCCGCACCACGGCCGGCGTGCATTCCACCGCCGCCGTGACCTCGGCCGTGGTGGCCGGCCGGCCGATGGCGGCCAGGTACTCGATCACCGCCTTGCCGGCGGCGGAGCGGCCCGCTTTGGCGAGGTGGCCGGAGATCTCGCCCGGCGCCAGCTCCACGGCGTTGACGTAGCGGGCCGAGCGGGCCCGGTGCTCCTCGCTGTGGATGCGCCCCCCTTCGGCCAGGACCGCGAGGGTGGCGTCGAGGTCCGGCAGGGCTCCCACGCGCGACTGGAGCTCGGCCACGGTCATCCTCCCCCCCTCGCGCAGGGCGGCGATCACAGCCGTCTCGGACGGGCTCCGCGGCAGCGCCAGGGCGCCCGCGTCGGTGAGCCGGACCTTGCGGTCCCCCCAGGGCGGCAGGTCGGACGGGAGCATGGAGCGGACCACCTCGCCGATCGGGGCCATGTAGTAGTCGGCGATGAAGCGGGCGAGGTCGAGGAGGTCCTTAGGTACCACCGGCTCGCGGTCGAGGATCTCCTCCAGCGGCCGCAGGTTGATGTCCTCGGGCTGATTCTCATGGACCTGAAGGATCAGCCCGGTCAGCCGCCGGCGGCCGATGAGGACCCGGGCGCGCACGCCGGGGGCGGCCAGCGGTACCCAGGCGTCCGGGATCTCGTAGGTGAGCGGGCCCGGCAGCGGGAGGGGGACGGCGATTTCGGCGAAGGCTTTCATCGGCGCGGCCTCCTCCCGGAACCTTCCCCCTCCCTCCCAAGACCCTCATCACCCCGGCCCTCTTCTCCCATCGCCCTCCCCCCGACCGGGAGAAGAGGGAGAGAGCCCTTCGGGGCTGTTTGGGGTGGGGGTGCCCCTCTCCCGGTGAGGGAGGGGGGAGGGGACGGGAGAGGGATCAGGGGTGAGGGCTCGATCTCCGGCACTCCTCGGAGCAGAAGACCGCCTCCCCTCGGCCACCCTTGAAGGCCCGGCTGGCGGCCACGTAGGTGCCGCAGGCGGCGCACTGGACCAGGGTCTCGGCCACGACGGCCCGCGGCGGTGACGCCTTGGGGACAGTGGGCGGGCCGAAGACGGCCGTCCGGAGCTGGATGGTGAAGCTCTTCCACGCCATCCGGAGGATGACCAGGAGGAGGAGGATGCCGAGGATCCTCGTCATGGCTCCTCAGGCCGTGTTGCGCTGGCGGGCCACGGCTTCCGTCAGCCTCGCCACATCAGGATTGCTGGGCTGCATCTTCTGGAGGTGGGTCAGGATGGGCTCGGCCTCGTTGTAGCGCTTGAGGTCGAGGGCGAGGACCACGACCTCGTAGAAGTAGGCCGGCCAGTGGTCCGGCGCCACCTTCTGGACCTGATGGAACTGGGTGAGCGCCTGATCGAGCTTCCCCTCCCCCCGGTAGCTGAGGCCGAGATCGGTCATCACCTCCGGATCGTTGGGCTTGAGCTCCAGATAGTGAGCATATAGCTCCTGGGCTCGCGGCCAGTTCTGGATCTGGGCGTTCAGGTCGGCGAGCTTGTGGACGGCGTCGGCGTCGTTGGGGTTCTTCGCCACGTAATCTCGGAGCTGTTGGATCTCGGCCATGCCGGGGCCGCCCCCCTGGCCCCCCCCGGCCG
>DASXJP010000240.1:0-4301 GCA_036497345.1 Thermoanaerobaculia bacterium | reverse complement strand
AATGCCTGGAAACGACTCAGGTACTCCTGGCGCTGCTCGGGCGTGAGCCTTGCCCACGCGGCGCGACGTTCCGCGGTCGATCCGACCACGGCATGCGGGGGGAGTTGGTGGGAGGCCTGTCCGGGAGCCAAGGGATTGGGTCCCTTGTTCGGATTTCCCCCTCCCTGATCCGCCAGAAGGCAGGCGGGGCTCAGAGTTACCAGCAGCGAGGTCAGTGCCAGATAGGTGATTAGCCTCTTCATATCAACCTCCATGAAGCTCGGGGCCGTTTATAGTTAGATACTACTTCAATTCATATGAGTAGGACCGGGCAGCAGGGACGTGTCCCTTTGTCCCTGATTGCCAGGCGCTTGGAGACTCTTGGAGGCTTGGCGTGGAGACTTGGATAATCTGAAGGGTCAGGCCTACCGGCCCTGTCACGGATTCAAAGAGAGGGATGCCCAATTTCTCGAAGCACTGAACGCTGTGGGTGACCAGCATCACCGGTGACCCTCACCGTGGCGGCGAAGAAGGCGTCCAGGGACCTGAGATTCAAGCCTGCTTTCTGTCCCCGGGCCATGATGACTCTCCAGGCTTCGGCGACGTGGTGGTCGATGTCGAGGATGCGCCCTTCGAATCGCACGGGGAGCTCACCCGCCAGCCAGGCGGCCAAGCGGTCGCGGCGCTTGCCCGGGTCCATCAGCTCGACTCCGTGGCGGATCTCCGCCAGCGAAGCGACGCTGAGGAAGACCTGATCCTCGTCGACTTCGTCCAGCCATCGGGTGACGTTGGGATTGGGCGCCGGCTTCACCCATTCCGAGATGACGTTGGTGTCGAGGAGGAAGCTCATAGGTCGATGTCGCGGGGGCCGTCCTGGAGACGTTCGATCTCCAAGCCCGATTCCCGCAAGGGGGAGGCCGCGAAGAAGTCCGCGAGCGTTCCCTGACGCCTCGTCTTCCGCTCCCACTCCTCGACGGCGACGACCACCACGGCCTTCCGGCCGTGACGGGTGATGACCTGGGGCCCCTTTGTCAACGCGCTCTCGACGACTTCACTCAGATGCGCTTTCGCGTCAGCCAAGGTCCAGGCTTTGGCGATCTGGCTCATGGGGGCTCCTTCGGAATTGGTCATACTAGTCATTATCGTTCTCTGGCTTTATTCCCGCAAGGGGAAGGCTGAGATTGAGAGTGGAGATGGTGAGTGCCAGCCGCTTGGATAACCCCAACGTCGGCTCTCGCCCCAATCCTTCGGCAGCTCCAAGGCGCCCGCTCGCCCGCGGCGACTCGAGCGCCTGCTTGAAGGCGAGAGGCATCGCGTAGCGACGGATCATCGGGCGCCCTCCGATGCAGGGTCCAGCGCGGCGTTGAGCTCGGCGCCGTCTTTCTCTGAGATGAGCCCGCGCCGTCGCGCCTGGAATATTGCCTGGCGCACTACCTCGGGGGAAACGTTGGCCTCGATGCAATCTCTCAGGGTTCTTCCCGGCGTGGTGATCTGTATGGCCGAGAACCCCGCCCGGTTGACGTCGCCGATATCGGCATAGTGCAGGACGAGGCCAGAGGGCACCCGAAGCCGCCGATGGCGCCAACTCGCCGGGGCCGTCATGTGGACTTTGGAGGGCAGCACGTCGGAGAGGTCGTGCAGGGCGAGCGCGGTCTCGTGCGAGAAGACTCCGGCCTGATCGGCCCAGAGCCAGAGCACGACAAGATCTTCATGTTCGCTGGCCAGGAAGTGAACGAGGCGATAGATGCCCCGCCGCACGCGGAGGACTCTCCCATTCGCGAGGTACTTGTGAAGCAGCGGCAACGAGTAGCCTGCCCCGGCAGCCTGCGCGGTCGTGAAATAACCGCTATAGGCTTGCGCGACGGAGAAGAGCGCATCCCAGTCTGGAGCGCCTACGTGGGTCGCGGCTGGGGTGGTCATCGCGCACAGATATTAACCAGCGGTTAAGCTTTGTGCAACGCTGTCCCGGGGTCGCCGCACACCTCGGCGCGCCGGAGCTGGCGCGGAAGCCGGCTTGAGGAGCGCGGAGCACGCCTCTGGAGTCCCCCGGGCTCTCCGCGCCGTTGCCTCCGGGAATTGTGACAGCGCGGATGGGTTTTCCGTCCGCGCCCACTCTTCGTACCTCAGCGCCCTTCCGTTTTGCAACACCACCCCCGCGGAGTGCCATACAGCCCTCCCGAATTGCGCTACGCCCCTCGCGAATTGCGCAACGCAATCCCACTGGGGCGTGTGGCCCCTCGCGAATTGCGTCACCGCCCCCTCGAATTGCCACACGAAGAAGCAGAATTGCGTCACGGCCCCGTGGAAGGGCGTTACGCAATTCGGGAGGGGAGCTACGCAATTCCCGGGGGCGGTATCGCAGAATTGAAGGGCAAAGGCGGCGGAGCGCTGGGCCGCGTCGCAAGAAGCGCTCGCCGCCTCTCCCCTCGCCTCCCTCGTGTCTCAGAGACGGAGGGCCGGATGGCGGAAGCGGGGGGCGGAGTCACGCACCGGCTTCCGGCTCTCGCGTGACGAGATTGCGATATCGCATCGGCCGTGTCCCCGTACCTATGGAGTGAGCGGCGATGTAGCCCAGCTCTTTCAGCTCCTGCAGAGCCCGGTACAGCGAGCCGCGATCCGGATTGTAGCCCAGCGCCCGGCAGACGTCGGAGAACGTGAACAGATCGGGGAGCCGGGGAAGGGCCGCCAGGACCTCGCCGTCGAGCTCGCCTCCCCTACGGTTTCCTCAGCAGATCCATCAACACGGCCACCTCTGCCTCCACCCCGGTCGCGATCGTCGGGTCGCGGTCGGGGGCGAAGAGGCTGGAGTGGAGGGAGGGGGGCTGCTGGCCGGCCGCCGCCAGCTCCTTGAGCTTCGCGGGATCGCCGGCGCCCAGGCTCCACTGGACCGCCGGGACCCCCGCCAGGCCGTACTCGCTGAAGTCCTCGGAGGCCATCTGCGGCGCCACGTCGACGACGTTGGCGTCCCCGAAGGTCCGGCGGAGCGTCGCCGCGATGCGGGCGGTCAGCTTGGGGTCGTTGTAGGTCGCGGGGCAGCTCTCGACGACCGCGAAGGCCGGCTCCTTGGGCGCTCCCGCCGCCAGCGCCTCAGCCTTGGCGATGCGCTCGATGGCGGCGAGGATCTGGTCGCGGACTTCCTTCTTGTAGGCGCGGACGGTGATCTGCAGCTTCACCTCATCCGGAATGATGTTGTGCTTGTTGCCGCCGTGGATCGAGCCCACGGTGACCACCGCCGGGGCCTGCGGGTCCTTCTCGCGGGCCACGATCGTCTGCAGGGCCAGGACCGTGCGGGCGGCGATTACGATGGGGTCGACGGTGGTCTGCGGCGAGGCGCCGTGGCCGCCCTTGCCGTAGATCGTCAGGTCGACCGAGTCGGAGCTCGCGAGGGTGTAGCCCGAGGTGACGCCGACCTGGCCGGCCGGCAGGTTCGGGCTGTCGTGGAGCGCCACCACGAAGTCGGGCTTGGGGAAGCGGGTGAACAGCCCGTCCTGGAGCATCGCCCGGGCGCCCCGGATCCTCTCCTCGGCGGGCTGGCCGATGAAGACGAGGGTGCCGTGCCAGCCGGCCTTGCGGCGGGCCATCTCGGCCGCGGTCCCCACCAGGGCCGTCATGTGGACGTCGTGCCCGCAGGCGTGCATGACCGGCACCTCGGTGCCCGCGTCGTCCTTGACCCGCACGGTGCTGGCGTAGGGGAGGCCGGTCTTCTCCTCGACCGGCAGGGCGTCGAGCTCGGTCCGCAGCATCACGGTGGGGCCGGAGCCGTTCTTGAGCACTCCCACGACCCCGGTGCCGCCGACCCCGGTGGTCACCTCGAAGCCCGCCTGGCGAAGCCGGGCGGCGACCTTGGCGGCCGTCTTCTCCTCGTGCAGCGAAAGCTCCGGGTGTTGGTGGAGGTCGATATAGAAGTCCCGGAGATCCGGCGACAGGGCCTTGGGAGCCGGATCCGCCGGCCCAGGCAGGGCGCGGAGCAGGGAGAGGAGAGCGATCGAGGCCACGATGGGGAAGCGAGGCATAGGAGTCTCCGCGGGAAGAAGATGAAATCCGTTCGAGGAGCCTACCAGGAGCGTCCCCGGGCGTCCATTTGGGATCCCTCCGCCGGCCTTTCCTGGCGGAACAGATCGCCTTGACAAGGAAAATGGGATGAGATAGCGTAATCCAGCGAGAGGGATGCGAATGGCCCTGCCCGAGATCCAGCCTGCTCACGACGTTCCGGCACGGCCACATTTTAGAGTCGCTCCCGCTCCTGAGCCTGTAGCCAAAAAGGAAAGGAGATTCGCCATGCCTTCCAACGAGATGATCGCCCGGTTTCTCGGTGCCTCGCT
>DASXJP010000239.1:0-2553 GCA_036497345.1 Thermoanaerobaculia bacterium | reverse complement strand
AAGGGCACCGGAGGGATCTGGAGACGCTGCGGGGGCTCAGCCGCCCGGCTTCCCGAGGCCGGCCGGCAGGTTCTTCATCACGTCGAAGTAGATCACCACGAACATCAGCAGCAGGATCATCACGAAGCCGACCTGGCTGATGACCTCCTTGAAGCGCAGGGAGAGGTCGCGCCGGATCACCCCCTCGACCGCCAGGATGAAGATCTGGCCGCCGTCGAGGATGGGGATGGGCATCAGGTTCATCACCGCGATGCTGATGCTGATGAAGCCCATGAGCTGGAGGAGGTACTTGAAGCCCAGCCGGGCCGCCTCGCCGCTCTGCTTGGCGATCTCCAGGGGGCCGGCGAAGGTGCCCTTGGCGGAGATCTGGCGCTTGAACAGCTTGCCCAGGATCTGGAAGATCTGCTCCACCGTCTGGACGCTGTAGCGCGCCCCCTCGACGAAGGCCCGGGAGGGGCCGAAGCGCTGGTAGAAGCCGATCTTGACGCCGATGCGGCCGCTGCCGCCGTCGTTGTGCGGCACCACGGTCAGGGTCAGCGGGCGGCCGTCGCGCAGCACCTGCACTCCGACCTGCTGGCCGGCGCGCGGCGAGATGGCGTCCACGAAGGCCTGGCTGTCGATCACCGGCTTGCCGTCCACGGCGCGGATCTCGTCGCCGGGGCGGAAGCCGGCGGCCTCGGCGGGCTGCCCCTTGATGATCTCGATCACCTGCGGCCGGACGCTGGGGACCATGCCGGCGAGGTCCCCCACGTCGTAGCGGGGGACCCGCTTGGGCGTCACCGTGGCGTGCAGGGTCTGGTGGCCGCGCTGGATGGTGAGCGCCACCGGCTGCTCGGGCGAGCCCATCACCACCAGCAGGAGGTCCTGCCAGTTGTCGATCGCCTCCCCCTGGGCGGAGAGGACGCGGTCGCCGCGCTGCAGGCCGGCCTGGGCGGCCGAGGAGCTCGCCTCGACGCCGCCGATGATGGGCGGCATGTCGGGGAAGCTCATCACCTCGATGCCCACCATGAAGACGATGGCGAAGACCAGGATGGCGAGCACGATGTTGGCCGCCGGCCCGGCCAGATAGACCAGGATGCGCTGCCAGCGCGGCTTGTTGAGGAACTCGCGCGGATCGGTGGGGTCGACGTCCTCGGGGCTCTCGCCCCCCAGACGGACGTAGCCGCCCAGGGGGACCGCCGAGACGCGATAGTCGGTCTCACCGCGCCGGAACCCCCAGAGACGCTTGCCGAAGCCCACGGAGAAGGTCAGCACGCGGACGCCGAAAGCCTTGGCCACCAGCAGGTGCCCGGCCTCGTGGACGACGATGATCACGCCCAGCGAGAACGCGAAGGCGAGGATGGTATACAGGGTGTTGGTCAGATAGCTCATGCGCTCAGATCCGCTCCGGTCGGCCGGCCAAAGATGGAGCCGCTAATTATACCCAACGGCGACAACGTTCCCGGGATTCCCGGCCCCTCACTGCCCCGGCGCGCTCACCCCGGCGAGCCAGAGGCCGAGCAGCAGCACGGGGGCGGCGAAGAGCATGGCGTCCATGCGGTCGAGCACGCCGCCGTGGCCGGGGAGGATGCTCCCGGAGTCCTTCACCCCCGAGCCCCGCTTGATCATCGACTCGACCAGGTCGCCGACCTGGGCCGCCACCGCGGTGCCGGCCGCGGCGGCCATCACCCCCGGCTCCAGGCCCCCCCGCCACCAGACGTCCCAGACCGCCGCGGCGGCCACCGCCACCACGAAGCTGGCCACGGCGCCCTCCCAGCTCTTCTTCGGGCTGATCACCGGCGCCATCTTGTGGCGGCCGATCCGCGATCCCACGTAGTAGGCCGCCGTGTCCCCCAGCCAGACGATCGCCATCAACAGGAACACCAGCCAGGGGTCCGCCCGCTGCAACAGGTGGATGCTGGAGGTGGCGGCGGCGAAGTAGGGGACGCCGAAGGCGAAGGCCCCCAAAGCCGGCAGGGTCTCCTCCAGCGGCGTGCGGCTGAGCAGGAGCAGCGTGCCGAGGCCGACCGAGAGCGCCAGGACGGCTGAGAACAGCAGGTAGCGCAGCGTCCCAACGTCGATCGGATCGGTGAAGGCGAAGCTCAGCCCCCAGGCGGCGAGCGGCGCGAGCAGAAGCAGCAGCCGCAGCGGCGCCTTGGGGGCGCGGACGCGGAGGATGGCCGCGAATTCCCACACCGCCCCCTCGACGATCAGGGCGATCGCCGCGAAGAACCACCACCCCTGGAGCAGGAAGACCGCCGCCAGGATGAACGGGACGCCGATGGCGGCGGTCAGGAGCCGTTTCATGCGGTTGCCGGATGGGGACCCTCAGCCCTGGAGCCGGCCCGAGGCGAAGACGTCCGCCTCGTCGGGCTGGACGACGCCGCCGTAGCGGCGCTCCCGGCGCTGATAGTCGAGGATCGCCTCGTAGAGGTCGCGGCGCCGGAAGTCGGGCCAGAGGGTCTGCGTCACCCAGACCTCGGAGTAGGCGATCTGCCAGAGCAGGAAGTTGGAGACGCGCAGCTCGCCCGAGGTGCGGATCATCAGGTCGGGATCGGGCTGGCCGGAGGTGTA
>DASXJP010000238.1:0-3007 GCA_036497345.1 Thermoanaerobaculia bacterium | reverse complement strand
CGTCGCGCTGGGGATCGGTTTTCATGCCGCTCAGGGTAGGGGGACCTTCCGAGGCTCCTGCCCATTCGAGAGTCAGCGGTCCGGCGGTCTCCAGGACGTTGGCGAGCGCCGCCAGTCGGTGACCCGGCTCGGGGGACTCGCCGAGCCGGAAGACGCCGAACCGTTTACCGGGCATCTCCAGGATACGCCATGTGGCCGTCGCGGGGTTTCGGCGCGTGCTCACCGCCGCGACGTATAGCGCCCAGCCGAGCTCACCCGCCCGCCACCGGCGACTCCTGCGGTGCCTGGATCGGCTGCGGCGACCGCTTCTCCTGCTCCTTGAGGTCCCGGTAGAAGGCCTCGAAGTCAAAGTGGTAGCTCTCCATCTGCTCAGCACGGAGCCGATCCAATTCCTCGACGATGGGATCGATGCTCATTGGGCTGTTGTTTCCTGCTCCCCAAGCACCAGCGCTACTCGTATCCCTGGCCTCGCTTGAAGACGTGCAAGACGATCAGGACGCCGGCGGCTTGATCCCACGCGAAGCGGATACGCCAGCCGCCGACGCGCAGCCGATATTCGGGTGGCTGCTTGCCCGCGAGCTTGACCACGTCGCCTTGACTGGTTTCAGCGAGCCTGAGCACGGCGGCGACAATGCGCGCACTGGTCGGGCGGTCCAGGCGTTTAAGGTCCCGCTGGGCTTGCGGCGTCCAGTCGATGTGGAGGCTCACGAGAGCCCCAAATCCCGCTTCAATTCCTCCGTCGTGAGGCTCTTCCCCTCTCTGTGATCTCGCCAGGCTTCCGCCACCGCCGCGGCCTCTTGGGGCGTCTCTGCCTCCTCATCCTCAGGGGCGTTCTCCAGCGTGTAGCGCGGCGGCTCCGCCGTCTCCTTCAGAACCTCAAGCAAGCGCTCGGCGCGGGAAATCTCGGTCTCAGGAAGATCGTCGACAAGTCGGTGAAGGCTGTCTCGAGAGGGCATAGGTATCTCCTTCTCGACATTCTAGCGCGAGCGACACTCCCATGCCCGCGAACCCGATCCAGGCTCACTCCTGCTTGCGCGAATAAGACGACTGCCGTCTGGACACTTGGATGGCTGGGGAGAGGCGTGTTGACGCAGGTAACAGACTGGCTTACGATGGATAAGTGCAACGGAAAGAATGAGATAGAGGGGCAGCTAATGATCCGCCCTCCGAGAGGAAGAACATGGTTGCTGGCCGCCGGAGTCGTCAGCTCGGCGATGGCCCTGTTCCACATCGGCATCGTCGTCGTCGGTGAGCCCGCGTACCGGCACTTCGGTGGCTCCAGCTTCGCGGAGCGTGCGGCGGCGGGGTCGTGGGTTCCGGCGGCGATGCTCCTGACCATCGCATCCGTCTTCGCGCTGTTCGCGTTCTATGGGTTCGCCGGCGCCCGGCTCGTGCCCAGGCCCCCGCTTCTCCGCACGGGTCTGATCGTCATCAGCCTGCTGTACGGCGTGCATGGGCTCTTCGTCGTGCCTGAGCTCGTCGCTCGGCTGATGCATAGGCCCTCGGGGATGCCCAGCAACCTTGGCGTCGACGCGGTCTTCCTGGCGATGGCGCTGCCTTATATCATTGGTACCGTCATGGCCTGGCCGGACCTGAGCGCGCGCTCGCGGCAGGTCGCGGATTGAAGCTCCATGCTCAAAGCACTGATCCTCACCGCCGCTGCTCTCAACGGTCTCCTCGCGGGGGCCAGCCTCGATCAATCCATCAAACAGGTCCCGAGCCGGAATCGCATTGGGGTCAGAAACTACGCTGTTTACGCTCGCGGTGCCGACCTCGGCCCAGGAATCTATTGGTACGCCATCCTCTCCAACGCCGCGGTGCTCGCCAGCATCGCCGCGGCCTGGCTTGGATGGGCACAGACATCGGGGCAACTGCTCGTGCTGCTTCAGCTCTGCGCCGTCTTCTCTCTCGCCCACACCGTCGCGACCTTCAGAGCTGCGCCCACCATGTTCAAGACCCGCAAAGTATCGCTCGACGATGAGCAGACCCTGAGAACGCTCTTCGACCGCTTCGCGCGGTGGCAGGCCCTAAGAGCGGCGCTCCAGGTCCTCACGTTCGCCCTTTCTCTGTGGTCCGTTGTCCTCCTCTTCGCGCGTTAGTCCAGCCAGATCGCGGATATTGCTTCGTCGAGTATCGGAAAGATGAGTCTAACGATAGCGCAGAAAATTCTCCTTGATAGGACTTTCTGCGCTATCATTGTCCCACAATGGTTGCTACAGGCGGAATCTCGGAGATCCACTGCAGGCGAGTCGACGAGCTTCATCGGCGGTTCCAGGACCCCTTCTCGGTCGCTGAGGCCGCCGAGCTGTTCGGGCTTGACCGACCCGAGCACGGCGTCTTCTCGCCCATCTTGCGGTCCGGGGATGGCTCAGCCGAGTACGCCTGCGGCTAAGCCCCTATCCCATGAACCCGACACCACTATATATAGTGCATATACATAGGCTGAAATGAAGCCACGTGTTTCCTCCCAGCGACCCTGGGTGACTATTGTAGGGTTAACCGCCGTGGTCGTGGGCGGGCTAGCCAACTTGTTCAGTCTTGCCAAAGGATGGAGTGACTTCGTCGAGTGGCTAAACAAGAGCCTAGGATTCCGGCAAAACAGCCCTCTCGTCCAGTTTCAATACTGGCTTCTTCCTTTCCTGGTACTTTTTCTCGTCACGCTGATCGCCTTTTTGAAATGGGTTATCGCACATACCGAGACTATAAGAGTTGGCAGGCGCTCCGGCCAATACCACTCAAAGGGTGTGAAAGTACGAGAGGCATACATTGCCGACATTTCTGAATATGTTACCAACCAGCTCAAGAAGTCCACCCATAACGCTCGATTTGTTGACCTGGGCCTGAGCATAGTGGAGGGTGCGAGGGATTCTGCCGCGGAGGGGGAGGTCTGCAGTTCCTTCGCCAAGGCCTTCGACCATTTCAAGGGAAACATTCTTCTCCTCGGAAACCCGGGAGCCGGCAAGTCGACCACCCTGCTTCATCTCGCGAAGCGGCTCCTAGAGGATGT
>DASXJP010000237.1:0-17500 GCA_036497345.1 Thermoanaerobaculia bacterium | reverse complement strand
CGGGGCTCTCCACCAACTTAGTGATGTTCACCTTGACCCTGCCATCAGACGTGATCTCATAACTAGACTTATCTTTTTTAGGGGTTTCGTTCTCAGGTCTCATGCTGCTATCTTAGCACTGAGCGGCACGACGTGTCCACCGCCGGCGCGAGGCTCCCGCCAGCCCCCGCAGCGTCTCCAGATCCTTCCGGTGCCCCTCCAGGTCCTCGCCGGTCTCGGTCTCGATGATCATCGGGACCCCGGCGAGGCGCGGGTCGTGGAGGAGGCGGGCGAAGGCGGGGAGGCCGATCTCCCCCTCTCCGATGTGGGCGTGGCGGTCGCGCCGGGAGCCGAACGGGCGCAGCGAGTCGTTGAGGTGCACGCAGCCGAGCGCCGCGAAGCCGATCCGCGCCGCGAATTCCGCCCACATCTCTTCGTAGCCCGCCTTCTCGTGGAGGGCGTAGCCGGCGGCGAAGGCGTGGCAGGTGTCCAGGCAGACCCCCACCCGCCCGGGCTCGGCCACGCGGGCGCGGATCGCCTCCAGGTGCTCCAGGCGGTGCCCCAGGCAGGAGCCCTGGCCGGCGGTGTTCTCCAGCAGCACGCGCACGGGAGCACCGGGCAAGGCCGCCAGCACGGCGTCGAGCGCCGCCGCCACCCGCTCCGCTCCGGCCGCCTCGCCAGCTCCCAGGTGCGCGCCGGGATGGACCACCAGCCCGCCCACGCCCAGCCGGGCGCAGCGGCGGAGCTCGTCCGCCAGCGCCTCGCGCGAGCGGGCGAGCAGCCCTGAATCGGCGCTGCACAGGTTGATCAGATAGCTCGCGTGCGCCACCAGCGGTCCCACCGCGCTCGCCGCGTGGGCGGCCCGGAACGCGGCGACCTCCTCCTCGCCCAGCTCCCTGCCCCGCCACTGGCTGGCGTTCTTCACGAACACCTGCGCCGCCGTGCAGCCGAGCGAGGTGGCGCGCGCGATGGCGCTCGGCATGCCGCCGGCGACCGAGCAGTGGGCGCCGAGGGGAGGCAGCTTCGACATCCGGCGAATTCTACCCTCCGCCTTTGGTAGACTGCCCGCCATGCCGTCGAAGCTTCTCCGTGGAATGGGGTGTCTGGCCTACACCCTGCTCGTCTGCGTGATCTTCGCTCTCGCGGCCTACACCTCGTTCAGCGTTTTCGTGCGCAGCGGCGCCACCACCGTGCCCTCCGTGGAGGGGATGTCGCAGACCGACGCGGCCAACGTCCTGGCCGACCAGGGGTTGGTGTTGAAGACCGCCGAGGGGCCGGGCCGCTATGACGACAAGGTGCCGGCCGACCTGGTGGCGCGCCAGAGCCCCGACGCGAAGTCGTTCGTCAAGCGGGGGAGCGTCGTCAACGTGGTGCTCTCGCGGGGGCCGCGGCGGGTGACGGTGCCGGACCTGCGCGCCAAGACCCTGCCGCTGGCGCAGGCGGGGCTCTCGGGCACCGGCCTCGCTCTCGGGCGCATCCTGGAGGCCCTCGCCCCCCATCGCGAGGCGCCGGGCTCGGTGATCGAGCAGGACCCGGATCCCAATGCCGCCGTGCCGCCGGCCACCGGGGTCGATCTGCTGCTCGCCATGGCCGCGCCGGGCGAGCGCTACGTGATGCCCGACCTCGTCTACCGCAATTACGAGCAGGTGCGCCCCACCTTCGAGCAGCGCGGCTTCAAATTCGGCAGCGTCAAGTACGAGCGCTACGAAGGGGTGTCGGCCGGCGTGATCCTGCGCCAGTTCCCGCTGCCCGGCCACCCGGTGAGCCGCGAGGACGCGATCTCGCTGGTGGTGGCCACCGCGGACGGAGCTCCCTGATGCGGCTCGCCCCCTCGCTCCTCGCCGCCGACCTGGCCGACCTCGCGGGCGCCCTCGACCTGTGCGAGAAGGGGGGCGCCGACCTCGTCCATTTCGACGTCATGGACGGCCACTTCGTGCCCAACCTCAGCTTCGGCATCCCGGTGCTCAAGGCGGTGCGCGCGCGCACCCGGTTGGCCGTCGACGTCCACCTGATGGTGTCGAACCCGGACCGCCTGCTCGACGACTACCTGGCGGCCGGCGCGTCGCGGGTGATCGTCCACTGGGAGGCGGCCCCCCACCTCGACCGGCTGCTCGAGCGCATCCGCGAGGGGGGGGCCGAGGCCGGGGTGGCGGTCAACCCGGCGACGCCGGTGGAGATCCTCACGGACGCCCTGCCGCGGCTGGATTTCGTGCTCGTGATGTCGGTCAATCCGGGCTTCGGCGGCCAGGCGTTCCTGCCCCACGCCCTCGACAAGGCGCGCCGCCTGAGGCGGATGATCGAAATAAGTGGGCTGCCCGTCGAGATTGAGATGGATGGCGGCATCGACCGCGATAACATTGCCCGGGTGGTGGCGGCCGGCGTGGACGTGTGCGTGGCGGGGTCCGCGATCTTCGGCGCCGGCGATCCCCAGGCGATACTCGCCGAAATGTCCGAGCTGCGCGAGCGGGCTCGACAGGAGATGGTATGAAGCGAATCCTTCCGTTGCTGGCCCTGGCGGGCCTGATGCTCACCGGCGACGGCTGCAAGAGCCGCGCTCCCGAGGACCCGATCCTGCGGCTCTCCGCCCAGGAGTCGATCGTCCTGGGCAAGCAGCTGCTGGCCCAGGAGAAGTACGACAAGGCCCGCCCCTACTTCACCCACGCCTTCGAGGTGGAGCCCAACTCGGGCGTCGGCCGCGAGGCGCTGCTGCTCGCCGCCGACACCTACTACCTCCAGGGCGGCACCGCCAACTACATCCAGGCCGAGGCCAAGTACCGCGACTTCCTGAACCGCTTCCCCACCAGCGAACAGTCGGCGTACGTGCAGTTCCAGATCGCCAACAGCCTGGCCAAGCGGATGGAGAAGCCGGACCGCGACCAGAACGTCACCCGCAAGGCGCTGGAGGCCTACCAGGACCTCATCCGCCTCTATCCGACGAGCGAGTACGCCCCCCAGGCCCAGACGCAGATGCAGGCCGTGCTGGCCAACCTCGCCGAGCACGAGATCGTGGTCGCGAGCTTCTACACCCGGTTCGGCGTGCCGATGGCGGCGATCGAGCGGTACGATTACGTGCTCCAGACCTACCCGCAGTACAAGGAGCGGGACAAGGTGATGTACGACCTCGGCCTCGCCTATCTCTCCATGCACCAGACGGACAAGGCCGTCGCGACCTTCGACCTGCTGCGCAAGCAGTTCCCCCAGAGCCCGTACGTCCACCAGATCCCCGACGTCAAGACCGCCCCCCCCAAGCCGGCGGAGCCCGCCAAGGCCGCCACCAAGGGGGCGACCGGAGCCCCGACGGGACAATAGATCCATGACCGATGGCAGGAGCAGCTCCGCGATGAAGCGCCTCACCCTCCTCCTCGTCCCCCTCTGCCTCGCCGCCGCCGGCTGCGCCGGATCGGCCTTGCGCCCGGACGACGCCCAGCAGCAGGAGATCCAGGCGCTCAAGACGCGCATCGTCGAGCTGCAGCGCGAGGCGGCCATGAGCCAGGTGGAGCTGGCGCAGCTCCGCCAGCAGGTGGCCGAGCTCGAGGTCCGCAACGGCGGCGCCCCCCGCCCCGCCGCGCCGTCCACGACCCTGCGCACGGCTCCGGCTCCGACTCCGGTACCACCGCCGAAGAGCGCCTCGCGGGAGGAGCCCAGGATGGCACCCCGGCCCGCGCCGCCCGCTCCGGCCATGCCCGCCCCGGTTACGCCCGCGCCGGCTGCGCCCGCGGCCGCTCCCCAGGCCCGCCGCGCCGAGCCGGAGCGCCCGGTCACCCGGCCGGTCGAGCCGCCGATCGAGGAGGTGGACATCGCGCTCCCCGAGACCGGACCGCAGCCGCCGCCGCGGCACGCTCCCGCGTCGCCGCCTAAGCCGGCGGCTCCGAAGCCCGCGCCCGCCGCGCCGGTGGAGCCGGCCGCTCCGGCGCCGGCCAATCCGGGGGACGAGCCCGCGTCCGCGTCCGAATCGCCGGCCACCCAGGCGCTCTACGACCGCGGCTACACGCTTTTCAATCAGGGGCACTTCGTGGACGCCGAGGCGAGCTTCCAGCGCTTCCTGCAGGCGAACCCCACCAGCGAGCTGGCCGACAACGCCCAGTACTGGATCGGCGAGTGCCGCTACTCCCGCAACGACATCAAGGGCGCCCTGGCGGCCTTCCGCGCGGTGGTGGAGAAGTTTCCCAAGGGGAACAAGGTGCCGGACGCGATGCTCAAATCCGGTCAGTGTCTGGAGGCCATGGGGGACGTCGAGGGGGCCCGCGTGACCTACCGCGAGGTCAAACGCCGCTTCCCCGACACCGCCGCCGCCGCCGCCGCGGAGGAGAGGCGGGCGAAGCTGCCGTAGGCAGCCCCTGGGACCGCCGGCGGCCCGGCGAACCTCAACCACCACCTGAGCTTCCCCCCGGTAAAGCTTGACAGGACCAGGCGATCATTCTATTTTAAGCCATAGAAGCTCGACTATAGTTATGCCCTCCCCTGTGTGCAGGAGGTCTTCATGAGAGTGCGGCGTACCGGTTTCGTGCTCACGGCGGTCCTTGTGGCCGGCTCCATCTCCGCTTCGGCGGCGAGCCGGCCCCCCCACGGCCTCCATCTCGTCGGCGACCACTGGACGGCGTGGAATCCGCCGACTCCGGCGGCCACCGACCAGGTCCACGTCGTCGCCAAGGGCGACACGCTCTGGGGGCTTGCCGCCAAGTACTACGGCAACGCCTACCTCTGGCCGCAGATCTGGGAGAAGAACAAGTACGTCCTCGACGCCCACTGGATCTATCCCGGCGATCCGCTGATCCTGGGCCTGAACGTGGCGCCGGCGCAGACCCTGTCGCAGAACGGCACGGCCGGCGGCGCCGGCCAGCCGGGCACCCCGGGGACTACCGCCACCGCTCCGGTCCCCGCGCCGCCGCCCAACGTCGAGTCCGCCGAGGCGGCCACCGGCTCGCCCGTGCCGCTCGGCGCCGAGACCGACATCTACTGCCAGGGGTTCGTCGGCGAGCTTCAGGAGGAGTTCCCCTTCGCCGTCGTGGCCTCGGAGGCGGACGCGCTGTCGCTCGACAGCTACGTGCGCGGCGCCACCGGCTGGAAGGTCGGCACCTTCCGCAGCGGCAAGAACACGACCAAGATCGGCCTCGTCGCGGGGGACATCGTCTACGTCGACGGCGGCCGGGAGCGGGGCCTCCAGCCGGGCACGCTGTTCACGGCCGTGCTGGCCGATCAGCCGGTGGTGCATCCGATCACCAATCAGGTGGTCGGCCGCTACTACCGCTATGCCGGACGGGTCCGCATCCTCTCCGTGCAGGATCACACCGCCATCGCCGAGATCGTGCAGACCTGCGATCCGCTGACCATCGGCGCCCTGCTCCAGCCCTTCGAGCCCGAGCCGGTGCCGCTCGGCCGCAGCACCCCCATGCGGCCGGTCAACTTCCCGACCGCCGAGGAGAAGCTCGCCAACGCGCCGTCGATCGTCTTCTCCCGCGACGACGTCCTCTCCCTGGGCGCGGATCACGTCGTGCACATCGACGTCGGCGGCCAGGACACGACGCCGGGGGACATCTACACCATCTACCGCGAGAACCAGCCCGGCCTGCCGCCGGTCGTCATGGGCGAGCTCGCGGTGCTCTCCGTCCACAAGCGGTTCTCGGTCGCGAAGATCATCGAGTCCCGGTATCCGATCCGGCTCGGCGACCGGCTCGAGCTGAAGTAGCCCCGAGTCGTTCCCGCACGGGCGCTTGGGCTCCCCAGGCGCCTGTGCTAAGCTGTGAGCTTCTGCTTTTCCTCCGAGGTAGACGCACTTGGCCGAACAAAACCTCAATGGGCGCTTGTATCAGATCGTCGACGAGCTCGTACGCCGGGGCGTGACGCTGGAGCAGGCCCGGCGTGAATTTGAACGGCAATTCATCGTCGCCTCCCTGAAGTCCAACCGGGGCAACTTCTGCCGTTCCGCGCGCTCGCTCGGCGTCCACCGCAACACGCTGCGCAACAAGGTCTCCGACCTCGGCATCGGGGCGGAGGACTACGACCTGCCCGGCCGGCGGCAGCCCCGCCGGAGGGGGAGACCGGCCAACGGCGCCGCCGTCCCCGAAGCCCCGACCTCCTGATCCCCACCCGCCGGGCGGCGAAGCTGCGGGAAAAAGTGGCATCGATTTCGCAACAGATTCCATCTCAGAATGTATCCGGTGCCCACCCCCGGCCTAGGCGGGGGTGTGCGCATTTTCTGTAAGATCATCATGCGGCCGTGAGCCCGCCCGCCCTTCCGGCGCCGGGCCGCAGAGAGCAAGGGAGGACCTTCGGCCGATGAAGCGACCTTTACGACTCCGATCACCGCTGACCCTGTTGGCGGTAGCCCTCTTCCTGGCGCTCTCCTTGGCATCCACTCCTTCCGATCCCGCGCCTTCCGATCCCAACATGACGCCCCCTCCCGCCGGGACGCAGGAGCTCGCGAGCTTCCTGGTCGCGGGCACCGGCACGGCGAGCGACGGGCGGTTCCACGCCTTCCGGACCGCCGATCTGGCCGCCGGCGACCTCGCTCCCGAGCCCCGCAGGCTGTCGCTGCTCGCTCCCGGGGCGGACGATCTGGAGGCGCGGCGCCGCTTCCTGCACCATCTGCCCTACGGCATGGCCATCGCCGTCGCGGCCGAGCGCCATCACGTGGACGGGCTGCTGCTGGCCGCCATCGTGGAGGTGGAGTCCGACTTCTCGGCCCGCGCCGTCTCCTCCCAGGGCGCGCTGGGCCTGATGCAGGTGATCCCCGACGTGGCCCAGGACTACGGCGTCGAGGGGGACCTCCTCGACCCTTACGTGAATCTGGACGTGGGCAGCCGCTATGTCGGCGGCCTGCTCAAGGATTACAAGGGGGACCTCCAGATGGCTCTCGCCGCCTATAACGCCGGCCCCGGCGTGGTCGACCGCTACAAGGGTGTCCCCCCCTACGCCGAGACCCGCAGCTTCGTGCGCGACGTGCTGGCCCAATACGCGGCGTACAACCGGAGGCTGGAGGCCCGCGGCGTCAAAGCGGCAGGCCTGACTGCCAGAGCGGCGTACCCTCACTCCCCAGCCCCTCTCTCCCAACCCGGGAAAGAGAGGTTACCCACCCTCTCCGTCAGGTAGGCTGCGCAAAATACACATCCCCTTCTCCTTCGGGAGGGAGAAGGGGATAGGGGATCAGGTGCGTCCGCGCGGAGAGGGCTCTACAATTTCGGGCCGGTCGAGCCGGTCTTCTCGGGGATCTGGGCGGCGTCGTTCTCGCCCTCGTTCATCCCCTTCTTGAAGTTGCGGATCCCTTCGCCGAGACCCTTGCCGATCTGCGGAATTTTGTTGGCGCCGAAAAGCACGACGATGATCAGGAAGATGATGATGAGCTCAGGAACACCGAGGGAAGGCATAACGTTCTCCCGGGGCGCTGTATCGGCGCCCCTCAAGGCCGCCTGTATGGCGAAGGCCAGTGTAACAGATCAAGGGCGCCGGGGAGCCTCCAAGGCAGGGCTCCAAGCCTCCCGCAGGCGTGCCGCGATGGCACCTCCTTCCGGGATTTGGGAGAAGTGCTTCACGAAATGGGCCAGGGTCGGGGCGATCAGCGGCAGGTGCCGGTCCGCCCCCAGGCGGGCGAACTTGGCGAACGTCCCCACCGCCTTCAGCGTGCGCTGGGCCGCCGCCCGGTGATAGCGGACGCGGTCGGAGCGCGAGCTCGCGGCCACGGCGAGCAGCGCCTCCTCGGCCTCGGCCGGCGGGAAGAGCGTGTCGTTGAGCAGCGAAGCTACATCGTAGAGTGGCGGTCCCAGGCGCAGGTCCTGATGGTCGAGCACGGCCAGCCCGCCGTCCGGGAGCGGCATCAGGTTGCGCACCATGAAGTCGCGGTGGCAGGGGACCGGCGGCTCGGCGCCGAGCGCCGCGCAGAGCGTGGCGAGCGCGGCGCGGAGATCCGCCGCGAGGCCGGCGTCGCGCACCAGCCCCTGGGGCTCCAGATAGAAGTCCCACGTCTGCGCCAGCTCACGGGTGAGGAGCTCCTCGCCCAACACCGGATTGAGCTCCGCCAGCCCGTTCACGGGCAGGCGCGCGATCCGTTCCGCGATCTCCAACGCGTGCTCGAAAGAGCCGGCGAGCTCGCTCCAGGGATGCCCCCGGCCCCATTCGCCGAGCGTGCGGAGGCCCAGATCCTCGACCAACATCCATCCCGCGTCACAGTCGCCGGCCAGCACGCGCGGCACCCGCACGCCGGCGCCGTCCAGGATCTTGGTCGTGCGCAGGAACCGCTCGCAGGCCGGCCGTACCTCCTCGGGATAGTTGGCGAGGATGGCGGTGGCGCCGTCGGCGAGCACGACGCGGAAGTAGCGGCGGGGGGAGACGTCCCCGGTGAGCGGCTGGATCTCGCGCGGGGGCGGCTCCAGGGTGAGCCAGGGTCGCGGCTCAATTGTCTTCGAAGCGAGCGGCCCGGACGCGATCGGCTGAGTCATCCATCCTTCTCCTGACCTGCGGCAAGATCTCGAACAGGAAGCGGTTAGAGTACCACGCTCAAACCCCGATGGAATGGGGAGATGGCACCCTTTGTTGAAGGCGGCGGAACGGTTTGACACCCTGGGGGGCGAGGGGGATAATCGCCTCGTCTCCGCGCAACGGAGCCTGTGGAGGAAACGGAGCTGGACGAACGGTTACATTCGATGCTGCGCGAATTGCGGCGGGCCCTCTCCGAAGCCATCTCGGAGTCCTCGGAGATCAACCGCACGCTGCGCAAGATCCGCGAGGAGGGGTACTCCCTCTATCTGCTCGTGGACTGCAAACGCGAGATCGAGGACCCCGAGGCGGTCCCGCTCACCGCGCCGCGCTGGCCCTCGTCGAGCGAGCCCACGTTCCAGATCGACATCCGGGACCTGAGCTTCCTCAAGTCGATCGGCATCGACCCCACGCGGCGCCTGCGCCGCCGCAAGGTCACGAGCTGACGGCCCTCCTCCCCGTGTCACGCCGCTCCGAGCCTGGAGCGCCCATTGACTCCCAAGACGATCCCAAGCACTGAAAGCCGACCCGCCGCCGGGACGCCCGCGAATCGACCCGCGAATACGCCCGCGGTAGACGCGCGTCCGGACCTGCTCGGCCTCTCCCGCGAGGAATTGGCTGAGACGCTCGCGCCGGTGATCGACCGGCCGTTCCGCGCCAAGCAGATCTATCAGGCGCTCCACGAGCGGGCGGCGCGCGATTTCTCGGCGATCACCGAGCTCCCCCGCGAGCTCCGGGAGCGGCTGGACGAGCGGTTCCGCGTCGGCCTGCCCGACGTCGCCTCGCGCCACCTCTCGGCGGACGGCACCTGCAAATACCTCTTCCGGCTGCGCGACGGCGCCACCATCGAGGCGGTGGACATCCCGGACCGCGGCCGTCGCACCTTCTGCATCTCCAGCCAGGCCGGCTGCGCGCTGGCCTGCGCCTTCTGCGTCACCGGCTACTGGGGCGCGGGGCGCAACCTGACGGCGGGGGAGATCGTGGGCCAGGTGCTGGCCATCCGCGCCGACCGGGACTTACCGATGGAAGGGCTGAACCTGGTGCTCATGGGGATGGGCGAGCCGCTGCTCAACCTGCCGAACGTCAAGGCGGCGCTGGACATCCTGACCGAGTGGATCTCGCCGCACCGGATCACCGTCTCGACCGTGGGCATCCTCCCCGGGCTGGAGGAGATGGCGCGCTGGGAGCGGCGGCCGAACCTGGCGATCTCCCTCCACGCGCCGGACGACGAGAGCCGCGGCCGCATCATGCCGGTCAACCGCACCTATCCGCTGGCGGATCTGATGGCGGCGCTCCAGCGCTATCCGCTGGAGAAGGGGCGCAAGCTGACCTTCGAGTACATCCTGATCCGGGGGGTGAACGACTCCCTCCGCGACGCCGACCGGCTCTCGCGGCTCCTCTCCGGCCTGCGCGCCAAGGTCAACCTGATCCCGATCAACCCCGACCCGGTCCTCGGCGAGCGCATGGTGCCGCCGGACGACGCGGCCGTCGAGGCCTTCAAGGAGCGCCTGCGCCAGCGCGGCTGGATCGCCACCATCCGCCGCCGCCGCGGCGACGACGTCAGCGCCGCCTGCGGCCAGCTCCGCGCCTTCGGCCGCGATCCGCGGGGGGTGCGGGCGCGCCAGGACCTCAAGGACGCCGCCAGATGAGCCCGACGTCCCGGCCCGCCTGTTTTCCTTCCCGCCGGTAGCTCCACAGCGTCTCCTCGTCGCAGCGCGTGCAGCGGGTGAGGACGATCACGTCCGCCACGCCGGCCCGCGCGAGCTGCCGACGGGCGGCGCCGGGGAGATCGAGATGGGGCTTGCCGGCCGGCCCGGGGACCGCGATCTCCGGCCCGCTGGCGGCCACCACCTGGGCGGCCACGTCCGCGCCCACCTCATAGCAGCAGACCCCGATGGCCGGTCCGATCCAGACGGTCCATTCCGAGAGCGGCCCCTTGAGCTTCTCCAGCGTGGCGGGGATGACGCCGGACACGATCCCCCGCCATCCGGCATGGATCGCGGCGATCCCTGAAGGTCCCGCCATCAGGACGGGCACGCAGTCGGCGGTCATGACAGACAACGCGAGCCCCGCCTCCTCCGTATAGAGGGCATCCCCTTCGCCGCAGAACCCCGGCCGGGCCGGCAAAGCCACGGCGGAGTGGACCTGCCTGGCCCAGGCCATCGGAGGCGCCCCGGGCTCGATCCGCCGCAGGATCTCCTCCCGCTCGCCCCCCGGCCCCCGTCCCGTGAACCGCACCTCGACGTCCCCATGGCGGGTCCGCCATACCCAGGTGTCCGCCTGGAGGGTGGGACCTTGGAAGAGGGGTATGATCTCAGAGGGGACGACTGCTTTCCGCATAGGAGGACTGCTCCCAAGAAGATTTGCCGAAGAGGGTTGGAGAGAGGTACATTACCGAAGAGGTATTTGATTCTGGGCACCGAATACTACTACCAAGATCATGACTTCGACGACTAAGTCAAGATTTGTCTTCGTCAGCCATGCCGGCGAAGACACTTGGGTGGCTCGCCAGATCGCCAGGGAGATCTCGGCTGTTGGAGCCCACCCCTTTCTGGACGAGGCGGATGTCGACGTTGGCGCGGAATTCGAGGAGGATATCCGCGAATTCTTGGAGAAGGCCGATGAGCTTTTGGTGTTGTTTACCCCCTGGGCGCTCAAGCGTCCTTACGTATGGGCCGAGATCGGAGCCGCGTGGATCCGGCGTATTCCTATCATCGTTGTTCTTCATGGATTGTTGCCGAAGGATCTTCATGCGAATCCGAATGCTCCGGTTTTCCTGAAAAAGAGAGACATCATAAGGCTTAATGACGTAGGGCAGTATTTTGAGCAGCTTGGCGCCCGAGTCGCGTCGGAGAAGAACAATGGCTGAGAAACATGAATTTGACGTCTTCATTTCCTATGCATCGAAGGACAAGCCCTGGGTTTCTGAGCTCGTGTCCGCGCTCAAGGACGCGGGAGTGAAAATCTGGTTCGACAAACTTGACTTGATGCCTGGAGAGCCTTGGCAAGAGAAAATCGCGGAAGCGCTCCGTGCAAGCAGGACTCTCGTGATGGTCCTAAGCCCTCAGACTTCTGAGAGCCCGTGGACTTTCTTCGAGTTGGGTGCGGCAGTAGCGGATCATAAACGAATCATTCCAGTGGCAAGAGAAGAAATTGACTTGGCCCATCTACCATCTCCCTTGAGGCGTCTTCAAATTCTGCATGAATCTTCGCCTCAAGAAGCGGGACGGCGAGTCGCGGAAGTTCTTGAAAGAGAGTCCGGTCAAGCAGCCTGACGAGCTGAGATTCGCTCCTCGCCGAGGCCGGATTCGACCGGCTGAGCGCGCAGAGCCACCGCGACGGCGCGCGGGGCGATTTCATCGTGATCCGCGCCGCCGCGCCTTGAGGATCGGCGCGATCTCGTCCGCGATGGCCTCGGCCAGCACCTTCTGGCCCTCCGCGTTGGGGTGGATCGTGTCGCTCTTGAGCGAACGGTCGCGCAGGATCTTGCCGATGGCGTCCTCGACCACCGGGACGTGGTACTCGTCCCCCAGCCGTTCGTAGATCTTCTTGTAGGAGGCACCGAAGGGGGCGTCGACCTCGACCAGGACGGGGACCACGCGGGCGGCGAGGAGACGGTCGAGGATCTGCCGCAGGGAGCGCTCGGTCTGCTCGGGGGGCACCTGGCGGAGGATGTCGTTGCCGCCGAGCTCCACGATCACCATCCAGGGGTCGTCGGCGATCACCTGGTCCAGGCGCGCGAGCCCCTGCGCCGCGGTGTCGCCGGATTCCCCCTCGTTGATCACCTCCGTCCCGAGCCGCCCGGCGAGGCGCTCGGGATAGGCCTCGCCGGGCCCCGAGCCCACGCCGGCGGTGATGGAGTCGCCCAGGCAGACGATCGTCTTGCCAGGGGAGTCGAGGTTCGGCACGTCCCGCCGGCAGGCGGCGAGGAGAGAAAAAATTAGTAGGGAGAGAGTTTTTCGCACGGTACAGGATTGTACGAGCCCATCGGTCCGGCCGTCGCTCCGCATGATCCCCAGAAGCTGCTGGGGTATCTGGTGTGAGCGGGAACACGGACTGACACGGACTGACACGGACGGGCACGGGCTCACACGGACGAGGAAAACCTCGTCCGTGTAGGTCCGTGTTTGTCCGTGTCAGTCCGTGTGCGCTTTTTGCATAGCGCTCACGGGCATGGAGATCCTGGGCGTGCATCTGGTCGGCCTGACGCCGGAGAACGGGCGCAAGCTCCTGCTGACGCTCATCTTCGTGGCGGTCTCCCTGCTGATCAGCCGGGGTCTCCAGGCGATCGCGGGAGTGGTCTTCCACCAGTGGCAGAACCGGCGGATCCAGTTCTGGACGCAGCAGATCATCAAGCTCATCGCCGTGCTGGTGCTGGTGGTCGGCCTGGTCTCGATCTGGTTCGACAACCCCGCCCGTCTGACCACCGTCGCCGGCCTGCTGACGGCCGGCCTGGCCGTGGCGCTCCAGCGGGTGGTGACGGCGGTGGCGGCCTATTTCGTGATCCTGCGCGGCAAGGTCTTCCACATCGGCGACCGCATCGCCATGAGCGGCGTGCGGGGGGACGTGATCGCGCTCGGCTTCGTGCGCACGACCATCATGGAGATGGGCCAGCCGCCGGGCGAGAAGCAGGACGAGCCCGCGGTGTGGGTCGAATCGCGCCAGTACACCGGCCGCATCGTGACGGTGACCAACGACAAGATCTTCGAGCAGCCGGTCTACAACTACAGCGGCGAGTTTCCCTATCTTTGGGATGAGATGCACCTGCCGGTCTCCTACAAGGACGACCGCAACCGGGCCGAGCAGATCCTCCTGGAGGTGGTGAAGCGGCACACCGTGAAGATCCAGGAGATCGCCGAGAAGGATCTGGAGGAGCTGCGCCGGCGTTACTTCGTCGATCCGGTCAACCTCGAGCCCAAGGTCTACTTCCGCCTGACGGACAACTGGATCGAGATGACGGTGCGGTTCGTGGCGAGGACCCGGGGCATCCGCGAGCTCAAGGACCAGATGAGCCGGGAGATCCTGGACGGCCTCGACGCCGCGGGGATCGGGATCGCCTCGGGCACCTACGAGATCGTGGGGGTGCCGCCGGTGAAGGTGGAGATCGAGCGGGCGCCGGCGGTGTAAGATCAACCCCCATGGCGCACGCCGACTACGAGGCGGTGATCGGGCTGGAGGTGCACGTCCAGCTCCTGACCGCGACGAAGATGTTCTGCCGCTGCCCCAACCGCTTCGGGGCGGCCCCGAACACGCTCGTCTGTCCGGTCTGCCTGGGCTATCCCGGCACGCTGCCGGTGCCGAACCGCCACGCGGTCGATCTCGCGGTGCGGCTGGCGCTGGCGATCGGGTGCGAGGTGCGCAATACATCGGTCTTCGCCCGCAAGAACTATTTCTATCCCGACCTCCCCAAGGGGTACCAGATCAGCCAGTACGACCGTCCGCTGGCCGAGGAGGGCGTGCTGCCGCTCTCGCAGCATGAGAAGGGGATCCGCATCGAGCGCCTGCACCTGGAGGAGGACGCCGGCAAGCTCCTCCACGAGGCGCCGGGGGGTGGCGCGCTGCCGGGGCAGAGCCTGGTGGACTTCAACCGCTGCGGCGTGCCCCTGGTCGAGATCGTCTCTCGGCCGGACATGGCGAGCGCCGCCGAGGCGCAGGACTATCTCCAGACCCTCCACCAGCTCCTGCTCTATACGGAGACCAGCGACGGCAACATGGAGGAGGGGAGCCTGCGCTGCGACGCCAACGTCTCCGTGCGCCGGCGCGGCGAGACGAAGCTGGGCACCAAGACCGAGGTCAAGAACGTCAACTCCTTCCGCAACGTCGCGCGGGCGATCGAGCACGAGATCGAGCGCCAGACCGCCATCCTCGAATCCGGCGGCCGGGTGATGCAGGAGACGCGGAGCTTCAACGCCGACACCGGCGCCACGAAGCTGATGCGCAGCAAGGAGGAGGCGCACGACTATCGTTACTTCCCCGAGCCGGACCTGCCGCCGCTGGTGGTGGCTCCGGAGCGGGTCGTGGAGATCCGCACCGACCTGCCGGAGCTCCCCTGGCAGCGGCGGGCGCGCCTCGTCGCCCAGTACGGCCTGCCGGCCGCGGACGCCCAGGTGCTCACCGGCTCGCGCGAGCTGGCCGATTATTACGAGGCGGCCGTGGCGGCGCTGCTGGGGAATCCCAAAGGGATCGCCAACTGGGTGCAGGGCGAGGTGCTGCGCGACGTCAAGGAGCGCAAGGTGGATCTCTCCGAGACGATCGCGCCCGGTCGTCTGGCCGCGCTGGTGGGCATGGTGGACGCGGGGAAGATCTCGAACAGCGCCGCCAAGGAGGTCTTCGCGGCGGTGGCGTCTGCCGGCGAGGCGGGCGAGGACCCGGCGGCGGCGGTGGAGCGTCTGGGGCTGGCGCAGGTCTCGGACACCTCCCAGATCGAGCGCTGGATCGAGGAGGTCCTGGAGCAGAGCTCCACGCAGGTGGCGCAGTACCGGGCCGGCAAGGCACAGGTGATGGGCTTCCTGGTCGGCCAAGTGATGAAGCGCTCGGGCGGCCGCGCCGAGCCGAAGACCGTGCAGCAGCTCATGCGGCAGGCCCTGGAGCAGGAGCCGGTCCGGGAGTAGCCGCGCCGGCCCTTCGTCTTGATCCAGTTCTTTCACGTCAGCAAGCTGTACCCCGGGGGCCAGTCGGCCCTCGACGAGGTGACGTTCGACATCCCGCGCGGGCAATTCGTCTTCCTCACCGGCGCCAGCGGCGCCGGCAAGACCACGCTGTTGCGGATGATCTTCCGCGAGGAGGTCCCGACCTCGGGGCAGATCCTGGTCAACGGCCGCAACGTCTCGGCCATCCCCCGCAGCAAGATCCCCTACCTGCGGCGGACGATCGGCGTGGTCTTCCAGGATTTCCGGCTGATCGCCCGCAAGACCATCTTCGAGAACGTCACCTATCTGCCGCAGGTGCTGGGGACCGACCTCCAGGAGCAGAAGAAGCTGGCCTACCAGGCGTTGCGCCGGGTGGGGCTGGCCCATCGCCTGAACGCCTTCCCGCCCGAGCTCTCCGGCGGCGAGCAGCAGCGGGTGGCCATCGCGCGGGCGCTGATCAACGATCCGGACATCCTGATCGCCGACGAGCCCACCGGCAACCTCGACCCGGACCTCTCGTGGGAGATCCTGCGCCTCTTCCTGGAGGTCAACCTGCGGGGGACCACGGTGATCCTCGCCACCCATGACCGCGACACCATCCAGCGCGTGGGTCGCCGCGTGCTCACGCTCGATCGCGGCCGGCTGGCCAACGACCAGGAGCTGGTCGGCACCGATCCCCCCACCCTCGACGTCCTGGCGGCCGAGGACGCGCCGCAGGTCCCGGAGGAGCTTCTCTCCGCCCCCGAGCCGCCGGCCGAGGAGGTCCCGGATTGAGCCTCCTCAAGGCGCTCCGCTACTTCTTCCGCGAGGCCGCGGTCAACCTGCTGCGGGGTTGGAAGGTGAGCCTGCTGGCGGTGCTCACCATCGCGGTGAGCCTGTTCATCGGCGGCGCCTTCCTGCTGGTGAGCGACAACCTGGAGTCGTCGGTCGAGCGCTGGCGGGGGGAGATGCGGGTGGTGATCTACCTCAAGCCGGAGACGCCGGATGCCGATTTGCGCCGGCTGGCCGCCGAGGCGGCGCGGGCGCCGGGGGTGCGCTCGGTCGAGCCGGTCACCGCGGCGGCGGCCCGCAAGCGCTTCCAGGAGGTCTTCCCCAGCCTCTCCAACCTGGTCGCCGGCTGGCAGGAGGAGCCCCTGCCGGCGTCGCTGGAGATCGGTCTCGATCCGCGCGCGGCGGCGAGCGCTCCGGGGCGCGAGGCCTGGCTCGCGGGCTGGCGGACGCGCCCCGAGGTGTCGCTGATCGACGACGACCGGGAGTGGCTCGGCCAACTCGCCACGGCGGTGGCGGTGGTGCGGGCGGTGGGGGTGGCCCTGGTCGCGGGCCTCCTCGGCGCGGCCATCTTCACCATCGCCAGCGTCATCCGGCTGACCGCCTACCTGCACTCCGAGGAGATCGGGATCATGCGCCTGGTGGGAGCCACGGAGCTCTACATCCGCGGGCCGTTCTACGTCGAGGGGCTGCTCCAGGGGCTGATCGGCGGCCTGCTCGCGAGCGGCGCCCTGTGGGCGGGCTATCAGCTCCTCCACGCGCGGGGGAAGGGATCGCTCTTCTCCAGCGTCCTGGCGCTCGATTTCCTCGGGGTCCAACAGGTGGCCTTCCTGATCCTGCTCGGCGGGGCCGCCGGGCTGTTCGGCGCCGTGGCGTCGCTGCGGCGGGAGGCGTTATGAAGTCCTGGTACCAGCTCTTCAAGCTCTGGTGGCTCGCCGTCCTGCCACTGACCAAGGACGCGATCCACATCTACATCGGCTTCACGGGCCTGTTGATCGGGCTGCTCGTCTTCCGGCGGCGCCTGTCGTCCTACCAGGCGCTGCTCCCCGGCTTCCTGGTCTCGCTGGCGATGGAATTCTTCGACCTGCGGGACGGCTACAGCGTGGGGGCGAGCGTGCACGACATCATCAACACCAACCTGTTGCCGTTCGTGCTGGTGACGCTCGCCCGCCTTCAGACCTTCAACGTCTGAGAGGGCGTCTCGAAAGCCAACCCCGGAGGGGTGAAGGCATGTAGCCTGGGGCTTCAGCCCCAGGAACGAGGCCCCCCAACGAACCCAAAGCCCCGAAGAGGCGCAGGCAGCCCACGGATCGGACCGAGCTGCCCGCGCCCCTTCGGGGCTTTTGAATCTTTTTTCTCTGCTTTCCTGGGGCTGAAGCCCCAGGCTTTATGCCTACGCCCCCTTCGGGGCTGGCTTTTGAGACACCCTCTGAGAGCCCTGCGGCGCGGCTGCTTACCGTACGATTTCCACGCTTGCCTCGGGATGCGGAAGCTTACCGCGCTCTGGAGAAGCTTGCCGCGTCCTGGAGAAGCTTACCGCGCTCTGGAGAAGCTTGCCGCGTCCTGGAGAAGCTTGCCGCGCCCTGGAGGAGCTTGCCGCGTCCTGGAGGAGCTTGCCGCGTCCTGGAGAAGCTTGCCGCGCTCTGGAGGAGCTT
>DASXJP010000236.1:0-9960 GCA_036497345.1 Thermoanaerobaculia bacterium | reverse complement strand
CGACAGGCACCGATCGGTCCCTACGTCGCCGATTTTCTCTGTCATGAGATGAGGTTAGTCCTGGAGCTCGACGGCTCCGTGCACCTCGAGCCCGACCAGATCTCGCATGATCAGAACCGGGATGCCAACCTCCGAGCCCTCGGCTACCGGGTCCTCAGATACACGAACGAGGAGCTCCAGGACGACCTCGACTCCATCCTCGAAGCCATCCGCGGTCTCTACCAGACCCGTACCGCCAAGCTCTAACTTCTCCCTCTTCTCCCGGCGGGGGTCGGGGGGGAGGCGGGGAGAAGAGGGCCGGGGTGATGAGGGCCAACGCTCCGAAGACGTCCAACCTGGCAAAGAAGACATAGAGCCATCCCCTTCATCCAAACCCCCCAAACCCACGTACTCCCCTTTCGAAGAGGGACCGGCCGGACCTCTTCACGACCCATGAACCCTTGGCCCCCCCGTGGGCCGAACCTGGAGGTTTTCGATCGTGAAGAAGAGCGCCAAGAAACTCGTCCTCAGCCGGGAGACCCTGCGGTCCCTCGACGAATCCGGCCTGCGAGCGTGGGGTGGGGCCCTCCCCTATCAAACCGGCAGGCGGTGCCTGACCGGCGACTCGCAGGAGATCTCCATCTGCGTCACCTGCACGGGCCCGCTCGACGGCTGCCCCGATCCGACGATCGCCTGATCCCGAGGTGACGTTTTTCCGAGGGCCCGGACCGCTCCGGGCCCCTTCGCGACACTCTACTCTCTGGAGCCGCTGAATGCCGGAGACGCAGGACCCCATCCCCAGCCCCTCCCGGGCAGACGTCTGCCTGGTGAACATGCCGTACGCCTCGCTCAACCGCCCCTCGCTGGCCCTGGGCCTGCTCAAGGCCGTGCTGGCGCGGGAGGGGATCGCCGCGAAGGTGCTCTATCCCAACCTCACCTTCGCCGAGACGATCGGCCTGCGCCTCTACCATCTCTGCTCGTCCCAGCTCCCGAAGGAATTCCTGGTGGGGGAGTGGACCTTCGCCGAGGCCGCCTTCCGCGACGCGCCGCGCGCGTCCGACGAGGAGTAC
Source organism: Thermoanaerobaculia bacterium (assembly GCA_036497345.1). Lineage (GTDB taxonomy): Bacteria > Acidobacteriota > Thermoanaerobaculia > Multivoradales > UBA5704 > DATARR01. The sequence continues at coordinate 8,911 of DASXJP010000236.1, read as the reverse complement.
CTGGCGCGGCTCGCGGGGTCCCAGCGGGACGCCGAATTCGCCGCGCGTCTGGTGGAGGACCTGCGGACGGTACGGCGGGCGGTGGACGGCTTCCTCGGCCGCGCCGCCCGGCGGGTGCTGTCGACCGGCGCCCGGATCGTCGGCTGCACCTCCACCTTCGAGCAGCACGCCCCGTCGCTCGCCCTGCTGCGCCACATCCGCGAGCTCGACCCCCGGGTGATCACCGTGCTGGGAGGCGCCAACTGCGAAGGGGTGATGGGCCGGACCACCCACCGCAGCTTCCCCTGGGTCGACTACGTGGTGGCGGGGGAGGCGGACGGGCTGGTCGCCGACCTCTTCCAGCGCATCCTCGCCGAGGGACGGGACATCCCGCCGGGGGATCTCCCCGCCGGGGTGTACGTGCCGGCGCACCGCAATGGAGGAGCGGCGCGCGGGAGCGAGGCGCCGCGGCCGGTGCTGCGCGATCTCGATGCCCTGCCGGTGCCCGACTTCGACGACTACTTCCGCCTCCTCGGCCGCTCCCGCTATGCCAATTCAGTGCGGCCGGGCCTGCCGCTGGAGACCTCGCGCGGCTGCTGGTGGGGGGCGGTCCGCCACTGCACTTTCTGCGGCCTCAACGGCTCGACCATGACCTTCCGCTCGAAGTCCCCGGCGCGGGTCCACCAGGAGATCCGAGAGCTGGAGGAGCGCTACGGCATCTCCCGCTTCGAGACCGTGGACAACATCCTCGACATGGGCTACTTCCAGAGCCTGTTGCCGGCCCTGGCGGCGGACGGCGGCGAGCGGCGGCGGATCTTCTACGAGGTGAAGGCCAACCTCCGGCGGAGCCAGGTCGAGGCGTTGCGCCGGGCGGGGATCCGCTGGCTGCAGCCGGGGATCGAGAGCCTCCATTCGGCCGTGCTGGAGCTGATGGACAAGGGGGTGCAGGCCTGGCAGAACGTGCAGCTCCTCAAGGCCTGCCGCGAGCTCGGGGTGCGCCTCTCCTGGAACTTCCTCTGGGGCTTCCCCGGCGAGGCGGACGCCTGGTACGCCGAGACGGCCGCCTGGCTCCCGGCCCTGGAGCACCTGCAGCCGCCGAGCGGAGTGACGCGCGTGCGCTTCGACCGCTTCAGCCCCTATCACCAGCGGCCGGAGACGTTCGGCCTCGCGCTGCGGCCGGCGACCGCGGCCGCCCACGTCTATCCGCTGCCGGTCGAGGATCTCCTCGATCTGACCTACTACTTCGCCGACGCCGGGCGGCCGGACATCTTCAGCGGCGACGGCGAGATCATGGCGGGCCGCCCCGGCATCCAGGCGATCCAGGAGCGGGTCGGCTCCTGGCGTACCACTTTCTGGACGGACGAGCCGCCCGTGCTCACGGTGGAGGACGACGGCGCGGCGCTGGTTTTCGAGGACACCCGGAGCCGCGCCGTGGAGCGGCGCTGCCGCCTCGACGGCCTGGAGCGGGCGGTCTATCTGGCCGCGCAGGACGCTCCGTTGCGGGAGCGGCTGACCTCGGTGCTGGCCGAGCGGCAGGGGCTCGCCGCCGCCCCCGAGGAGGTGGAGGCCGCCACGCGCGAGCTCGAGCGGCGTTTCCTGGCGGTCACCGTCGACCGCCGCCTCCTCGCGCTTGGGACTCGGGGACCGCTGCCGGATCTCCCCGGCTTGCGCGACTTCCCCGGCGGCGTGGTGGAGGAGGGATCCCATCAATGGGCGTGACCGATCCCAGGGATTTTCCTTTCCTGGAGTCTTGACGACAAGGAGGTGCGAACCGTGAAGAAGAACCGGATCAAGAAGCTCAACCTGAACCGTGAGACCCTGCGCACGCTCGACGAGTCGAGCCTGAGCGTCAAGGGCGGCTACGCCATCATCCAGCAGCCGCAACCGCAGCCGATCACCGATACGCAGACGATCTCGATCTGCAAGTACTGCACGACACCGCTCGACAACTGCCCGGACCCGTCGGTCGCCGTCGCCTGACCCTCACCCCGGCCCCTCTCCTGAAGGAGAGGGGCTTTCTGTTACACTCCGCATACAAGCTATGCGACTCGTAACCCGTGGCGATCTCGATGGTCTGACCTGTGCCGTGCTGCTCTCCCTGAACGAGGAGATCGACAGCATCTCCCTCATCCACCCCCAGGACATCAGCGACGGGCGGGCGGACATCCGGCCGGGGGACATCATCGCCAACCTGCCGTACCACCCGGGGTGCGCGATGTGGTTCGACCACCATCTGCACACCGCGACGCCCAACATCCCGCAGGAGGCCTTCCGCGGGACGTTCGCCCAGGCCCCCTCGGCGGCGCGGCTGGTCTACGAGTACTACGGCGGCGAGGCGGCCATGCCGCAGTTCGCGGAGCTGGTGCGCGAGACCGACCGCCTCGACTCCGCGAATCTGGCCCCGGCCGACGTGCTCGACCCCCAGAGCTACATCAAGCTCGGCTTCACCATCGACGGCCGCACCGGCCTCGGCACCTTCGAGCGCTACTTCCTGCACCTGGTCGAGCTGCTGCGCGCCGAGGCGCCGATCTCCGCCATCCTGGACGATCCGGGGGTGAAGAAGCGCTGCGACCTGCTGGAGAGCGAGAGCGAGCGCTTCTGCCAGGAGCTGCGCGGCCACAGCCGGGTGGACGGCAACGTGGTCGTCACCGACTTCCGGGAGCTCGACCACACGCCGATCGGCAACCGGTTCCTGGTCTACGCGCTCTACCCCGAGGTCAACGTCTCGGTGCGCATCCACTGGGGGCCGAACCGCGCCTTCCCCATGCTCCTCCTGGGCCACAGCATCTTCCGGCGCACCTGCAAGACCAACGTCGGCGAGCTGGCGGCTCGCTATGGCGGCGGCGGCCATCAGGGGGCCGGCAGCATCCCGCTGATGGAGGAGCCGGACCAGCAGATCCGGATGATCGTGGCCGAGCTCAAGGCGCACGGGTAGAGGGCTACTTCTTCTTCTTCCGTACCGGCTTGAGCCGTTCCAGCAGTGACCGGGCCCGTTCGACCTGCGTGGGGTCCTGGGCGGTCTGCAGCAGCGGCTCCAGGATGGCGACCGCCTCCTGGACCTTCCCGCGGTTCGCCAGCTCCACCGCCTGGTTGTAGCTCTCGACGAAGGCGTTGAAGTTGAGGGTGTGCCGGATCTGCTCGATCTGCTGCTCGATCTCGGCCCGCCGTTGCGGCCGGCGGGTCTTCGTCTTCACGGCTTCGAGCAGGGGCAGGGCCTGGGTGAGCTTCTGGGCGTCGACCAGCTCCTCGGCGCGGCGATGCTCCTCGTCGAGCAGCCCCTCGCGGGCGCTCTCGATCTCCTCGGGAGTCGCGCGGGGGACCAGCACGCGCTCGATGAGCTCCTCGGCCTTGGCGGTCTGGCCGGCGCGCGCGTAGGCGAGGGAGAGGTTGTGGGCCACGTCCATGCGGGACGGGAGCAGGCGGTGGGCCGTCTCCAGGGCCTGGACGGCCTCCGGCGGCATTCCCTCCTCGACCTGGTAGGTGTAGCCGAGCCGCGCCCAGGCCTCTCCGAAGTCGGGCCGCAGCGCCACGGCCCGGGTCAGCGCGGCGCGCGCCTGCCGCAACGAGTCGGGGCCGGGATCGTCGATCAGGTTGTTCGCGTAAAGGAACTGCACGCGGACGTCGTCCGGCGCGAGCTTCGCGGCCTTCTCGTAGTACGCGCGCGCCTCGGCCGTCCTCCCGGCCCGTTCAGAGAGGACGCCGAGGCCGGCGAGCGCCGAGCCGTGATCCGGTTGGAGGGCCAGGGCCGCGCGGAGGTGCTCCGCGGCGTCGGCCGTATGGTCGTCGCCCAGGTAGGTCAGCAGATCCCCCAGACGATAGAGCACGTCGGCGCGGGCCATCGGCTTCACGTCCACGGTGAGGTTGGCTCCCGCCTGGATGGGGACGCGGGTGTAATCGAACAGCTTCTTCTGGACGTAGATGCGGAGCTCGTGCTCCAGCGCGGCGGAATCGGCGCCGAACGCCTTGGCGAAGATCTGGTCCGGCGGGGTGCCGGCCTGGAGCAGCCGGAGGTACTCCGAGGCTTGGCGCCGGCGCTCCGGACTGCCCGAGATCAGGTAGTGGACCAGCGCCCACGACTCGGCGTAAAACGAGCCGCGCTGGTCGGCCTCGTTGTACTCCGGCGACTTTTCGGTCACCGCGAACAGGGTGGCGAGCGGGATGAACGGGTGCTGCCGCAGCCAGTAGACGTGCTCGCGGACGGGCTGGCCGATGCGGGCCTCGTTACGGTCGCTCTGGAAGGTGCTGTAGTACTCCGCGAGCCCCTCGTTCAGCCAGAGGGGGAGGGCCACGAAGTTGTTGTGCAGCAGGTAGTGAAGGTACTCGTGATAGATGATGCCCTTCTCGTCGCCATGCTGGTCGCCGTTGATCGCCACGTAATTGGCGAGCTGCTGGGTGAGGAAGTAGCCGTCGGACTCGAGCGGCTTGCCGTTATAGATCCGCTGATAGGACCGGAACGACGGGGCGCTCCGGAAGACGTAGATGTAGGTGGGGATGGGCGAGCTCTGCGTCAACCCCGGGGAGAGCTGGGAGAGGGCGTCGCGCAGCCGTTCGAGATCCTCGCCGATCTCCCGCGTCTTGCGTTCCCCGGCCTCGCTGAACAGGGTGAAGCTCGCCGTGTGGACCTCGATCCACGAGCCCTTCGGCGAAGGCAGCGCCCGGCCGGGGACGGCGACGGTCCAGAGGATGACCGCGAGCGCGGCGGCGTGAAGGGTGCGGCTCTCCATCGCTGGATACAGGGTAACATCTCTTACCCCTTGGCTCCCTCGGCCTCGCGGCGTCCCGCCCTCCGAAGCCTCACCCTCGGTCCCTCTCCACTTCGTGGAGAGGGAGGGCCCAGAGAGCGAAATTTTTCTGAATCGGCAAGGTCGTCTCCTCTACGTTCCCGAGGGCAGGGCGCTCCGAGGGCCCTCAGTCCGGCTTTCGCGGATCCCCCCGCTCGCTCAACCGTACCCGCCAGGAGACCACGTACGTCCGTTCCCGCCTTTCGAACCGGAGGTCCCGCCACTCGAAGAGACGGGCGAGTTGGCGCAGGATGCTGATTCCCCCGTAGGTCTCCCCCTCCCGCTCGCCAGGCTCGGCCGGGAGATCGTTCTCGACCTCGCAGCGGAGCTCCCGGCGCACGCGGTCGAGGGTGATGCGCAGCTCCGGCGTCGAGCCCGGCCGGCCGTGGCGGATGGCGTTGATCAGCACCTCGCCCAGGAAGAAGCCGAAGCCGCCGCGCACCGGGCAGGAGAGCCAGTAGTCCTCGGGCCAGTCGATCTCGGTGGTGAAGACCGGCGCCTGGGGGGCGGGCCGCTCCGAGAGCACGCCGTTGTCCCAGTGGAGACGGGCGCGCAGATCGGCGTCGCGCGCGGCGAGGGCGAAGACCCTTGCCAGCCGCTCGAGGGTGGCCCGGGCCTGCGGCGCCTCGATCGAGCTGTCCGGCGGCAGTGGAGGCTCGGCCTCCCAGTGGTCGAGCAGCCAGGCCGTGGTGCGCAGCCGGCGGTCGACGTACTCGGCCAGCCAGGAGACCAGCTCCGGGCTCGCCGCCGCGCCGCCGCGGGCCCGCAGGCTGTAGGCGAGCACGCGGATCAGGGTGTCCACGCCATGCGAGAGGAGGCCGGCGAGCTTGCGCCGCTCGTCCTGCCGGGTCTCGTCCGCCAGCTCCGCGGTGAGCAGGGCGAGGTCCGCCTCGGGCTCCACGAGGAAGAGGATGCCCAGACGGTGGCGCTCGTCCGCGTGCAGGGCCTCGATCGGCGCGGTGACCGCCACCGAGCGGACGATCGCGTAGCGCTCCTCCTCGCGGCCGTCCTCCCCCCGCACCCGCACCGGCACGCCGTAGGCCCGCCGCGGCTCGGGGCTAGCCACCTGCATGCGCTCGTAGTGGTCGCGCGCTTTGGGGTCGGGAGAGACCATGTCGCCGATCCGCGCGCCGGCCCGCACGCCGAGCTTCTCGGCGGCCTGGTTGCCGAACACCACCTCGTCCGTGTTGGGGTCCACCACCACCAGCGGCACCTGCATGGTGCTGAGCAGGTTCTGTTTCTCCTGGAACGCCGCCTCGGCCTTCTCCTGCGCCCGCTCGGCCCGGCGGCGGTTGAGCTCGAAGCCCCAGAGCAGGGCCACCAGCATCACCGCCGAGAGCAGCACGGGGATCAGCGGCAGGTGCGATTGGGTCTTGGGGAAGAGCACCACCAGCCAGGTGGTGGCGGCCACCTGGAAGGCGGCGACCGCGCCCTGCCCCTCGACCACGCCGTGCAGCACGTAGGGGACGCTCTCGGCCGCTCCCTCCTCCCCGGGCTGCTGGGCGGCGAGCGCGGCCACGGCGTTGACCACAGAATGGACCGCCGCCGGCCTGCCCTGGGAGAAGGCGCTCGCGAGATCGGCCCAGGGGCGGCTCCGCGAAGGGGGCTCGGAGAGGTGGACCACTCCGGCGACCATCGGCGGGTCGATGCGGCGGGCGAAGGCCTCCCAATCGATGTCGAACGCCAGATCGACCCCGATAAGCCCATGCTCGCCGAGGGCGGGATCGCGCAACGGGGCGGTGATGGTGGCCACGAGCCCCTGGCCGCCGAGGTCGAGATAGAGACCGGAGTAGAAGGTCTGGCTCTCCGGACGGGCGAAGTCGAACCGGAAGTAGAACTCGTTGGAGACGAACGTCGGCCGCTCGGGCGAGCCGCGGAATTCGCGCCCCTCCTCCAGGACGGCGCGGCGGCTCTGCGCCAGCGGCAGCGAGACCAGGGTGCCGTCCTCGGAGAGCGCGTAGAGGCGGATCACCCGCGGGGGCCGGCTCCCGGGAAAGGCCGGCAGTGGATGCTCGCGCAGGACCCGCGGCAGCTCCTCGCTGAGGGCGGCCAGGTGGGGCGTCGCCAGGGCGAGGAACCGGTTCGAGGGGTTCGCGAGAGCGATGAGATCGCGCGAATCGAGGGCCGTCCGCCGGGTGGCCGCGAGCCAGTGGCCGTCGAGCTCGACGAAGCTCTGGGTGCGCAGGGGCGAGGACATGGCGGGCTCGCCGAGGTCCGTGGGCGGATGGAGCACGGGAGGCTTCTGGACCGCCGGCCGGCGCAGCGGGCTGGCGAGGAGGTCCCGGACGGGCGCGAAGAACGGCGGCACGGAGCGGGTGTCCTGCCACTCGGCGACCTCGCCATAAAGCCGCGCCTTCTCGGGGTCTGGAATTCGTTCGCGATAGCGCCGCAGCTCCAAATTGAGCCACGCCGTGGCGCCCGGCGTCTCGGTGGGGCGGGCCGGGGTCTTCCCCTGCACGAGCTGGAAGATCGCCTCCGACCGGCTCTGCCCGATCCGCTGCTGCCACTCCTGGTAGATCGAGGTCGCCGCGAGCGCCACCAGCACGGCGAGCAGGAAGACGCCGAGATAGAGCAGGCGCGAGCCCCAGCGGCGGTCGGGGTCGGAGGTCACGGCTTCAGACCGCCTCCGCAGCCTGAAGAGCGGTCAGCATGTCGCGGAAGTCGTCGTTCAGCGCTTGGCTCTCCGGATCACGCGGATGGGGGTCTTCTCTCGCGGATAGTCTGGAATCGGCTGGCCCATGGAAGCCCAGGCGTCGAGGGCGAGCTGCCACATCATTTCGAGCCGCTCGCTCGCCGTGGTGGTGTCGCTGAGATCCTCATCCGGCTCCTCACCCAGCCGGTAGACGCGGATCGGCCAGGATTTCCGCGCGGCGGCACGCGCTTTCCGTTCGCGATCCTCAATGGGCTCAGCCATTTTCGAAGTATAGCCCACTATAGTAGGAGGCATGACCTGGGTCGGAGCGACGGGATTCGCGCGGCGTCCCCTGGTGGTCGTCGAGGACCACCTGCACCACGTCTCGGAGCTGTTGGAGGTGCTCTCGGAGGCGGAGATCCGCCAGACCACCGTTGTCTGCCTCGACCGTCCGGGACCGGACACCACCCGCATCACCGCCTCCTGGCTGGAGAGATATCCGGGCCTCCAGGTCGCCGCGCGGACAGGGGCAGGCGCCGGTCTCGATCCGGCCGTCTTCGAGGAGGCCCACCGCTATTGCAAAACGGTCGCGGGGATGCTCCGCCCCGGCGGCCTGCTCCTCCAGGACATCCAGCTCGCGACGCTCGGCTTCATCCCACCGGACCGCTGGTGGGAGTCGATCTACCTCGCCAATACGGTCAGGGGTATGTTCGCCGGCACACCGCCGGCCTGCCGCTTTCTCTCCAACAAACGGGGCTACGAGGCCACCTTCGGCCGCGACCTCCTCGACGCCGGCTTCGATCCCCGCGACGTGATGGACAAGGGCGATCTGCGCGGCATGGTGGTGCCGGTCGTGCGCTCTTACCTGAGCCGCGCCTTCCCCCTGGTCCTTCAGATCCCAGGCGCGCCGGATGCGGCCGTGGCGAAGACCGAAGAGGATCGCCGCGAGATTGAATCCCAGCTCGACCTCGCCGTCTGGCAGGGCGAGCCGGTCGAGATCGGCGGCCGTCTCCTCGACGGGAAGCGCCTCTCCTTCAAGGCGGGCAGCCAGGAGGCGGTGACCTGGCTGGAGCTGATCGAGGACCGCCTGGAAGGCGGGGAGGGCCTCCCCGTGGTGGACGTCGGCGCCCGCATCGCCCCCGAGGGGGCCGGCCGCGCCGAGATCACCAACCTCGCGGCGCGGCACATCCACGGCCTCAGAAGCCGCTTGCAGGATGGATCGGGGATCGTGACCGCCCACCACGCCTATCGTTTGGGGGAAGGGCTGCGGGTGGGGATGGTGGCGGCTCGGGAGGTTTGAACCTTCCTAAACCTTCCTTCCTGCTGCCCACTTTGCCGAAGGTCGCAGAATAGTCTTGCCTGCCGCCGCTCTTTAGACTGCTCCAAGTGAGAGGGAGATTTGAAGCTATGGCTAATTCGTTGCTCGCACGCAAGCCGCTAAGTAATCGTCTGGAAGGACTCCAGGGAGGAAACCGGCCCATGCCGGGCACCTCACCACCCCCCAACCTTGGCGCCGGAG
>DASXJP010000235.1:0-8993 GCA_036497345.1 Thermoanaerobaculia bacterium | reverse complement strand
GTACGGGGCTCTCCAACTCACTGGCTGGATTGAGCTGTAGCAAATGTTGGACCAAGAAGTGGGTGAACCCACGGGCCCAAGCGGCGGAGCCGTCGGCCACATGCATCACCGGGAACGGGTTCATCAAGCTCCAGGGACAGTTGAGCTGCCCGACGACAGCGCCCTGCGATTGGGTCCTCAGGCTCGCCAAGGGATCTCCCGCGGACTGCGCCCCGGCCAATGCAACCGCTGCGGCGACTGCGACGACGACAGCGAAATCGGAGCTGCTGCTCAACGACCTCGAAGTCTGGACCGAGCTCTCCGAGGACTCTTTGACCTCGGCGGTCCTCGCGCAAGCCTTCGACTCGGACGGTATCGAGGTCGCGGATCCGTTCGTGGTCAGCCCGGACGGCACCTCCTTTCAGAAGCTCCCCACCGCGGCGGTGGACTCCACCGGCAACTTCTTCGTCACGTGGGAGGCCCAGAGCCCCGATACCGGGCTCGACGAGGTCTGGGCACGGCGCTATGACAACTATGGGGAGCCACTTTCCGATCCGTTCCTGGTCAGCCCGCCCGCCGAGGGGCAACAAGCGGAGCCGAGCGTGACGGCCGACTCTTCTGATAACGTCACGGTCAGTTGGACCCGGCACGACCAGGTCGACGACGATGGAGAGATCACCTTTCAAACCTACGATGGCACCGGGTCTCCGGTCGCGGATCCTGTCTCCCTTCCACCCACCTTAGACGGTGTGGTCACGATGTCGCTGGTGCAAGCCGACGGCCAGGGGGACCTCTGGATCGCCTGGACCACGGAAGACCGGAAGCATGGCGGGGGGGACGTCTACGGGCAGCGGCTCTTGAAGGGAGGCGTCCTCTCGGGACGGCCGTTCCGGATCAACACGACTCACGCCGGCGTTGGCCGGTTGGCAGACCTCCAGGTGAGCCGGGATGGCAGCTTCCGGGTGGTCTGGGAGGGGCTCGGGCCCAACGGCCGGGGCAAAGGGCTGCGCGAGCGGCGCTATGATGGCAAGGGACATCCGTTGGAAGACGAGACTCCGGTGAGCTCGCCGAATTGAGGCAGGATTCATGAGCAGCGAAAAACAGCTCCGAAAGTGGGCCCCGCTCGCGGGCTTTGCCATCGTGTGCCTCCTCACTTCGGCTCTGGAGGCTCAAACGCCCCTCGGTCCGGCGTTCCTGGTCAATCCCGAGAGCGCCGGAGCCCAGGACAATCCGGACCTGCAGTTCGACGGGGCCGGAAGGCTGTGGTTCGTCTGGGAGGACAATATCGGCCTGGAACCGCAATTCGATCGGGTTATCGCGAGAGCCCTTTCTCCCAAAGGAGAGCTCGGCCCCGCGCTGGTACTAGTCGATACGAGCGATGCTCCTCTTACGCCCGTCTTCGAACCTTTGATAGCTCCTATGCACGAGCCGGCTGGAGGCTGGACTCTTTTTTATTCTCGTTACGACGCGGACGGATTTGAACGAGTATACGGTCAACCGGTTAGCCCTTCCGGTGAGCTGATTGGTGAGCGCTTTGAGGCTAGCCCCCCTCCCCCGGCCTCTGCGGATTGCAAAACCGTGAGCAGCCTGCCGAATGGCGGTTTTTTCCTGTTGGAATACCTCATACCGTGCGCTGATTGCACGAGCTCTCCGGTGAGCTTTGACGGGCTCGTGTTGACCGGAGATGGCTCCCCCGCAACTCCGTATTTCCGTGTGCAGAGAAACCGCGGGAAAATCCCGTTGCCTGGTGTGCGTAGTCTGGCGGTGGACCGACATGGGAATGCCATCGTCGTCTGGGGCGGCGTCGATGACACAGATCTTCGCGACAGCTCTGACATTCGTGGCCGGCGCTTCTCCCCGGCCGGCGAGCCGATCGGACAGGAGTTTCTCGTCAACACCACGACCCGCGGCACGCAGTCAGGGCCCTCGGTGGCCGCCGACGACGAAGGCAACTTCGTGGTGGTCTGGCAGAATCGGTTTCCCGGCGGGCTGCTCCGTTCGATCTTCGCGCAGCGGTTCTCGAAGACGGGGAAGAAGGTCGGCCCGGAATTCCGCGTCAATGAGGACCGGGTCGAGAAGGACTTCGTGCCGGTGGTGGCCATGGACCACGACGGCAATTTCGTGGTGGTATGGCAGAGCTTCTCTCTCACCCGCCCGCAGTGCGTCCAGGTGCGGGCGCGGCTCTACCAGCGCGACGGCACGCCGGCGGGCCCGGAGTTTCCCGTGGCGCCGGGCGACGCCGCCTGTGGCGAGGCTCCGAAAGTCGCCTTCGGGCCCAACGGGATCTTCGCCGTCGTCTGGGAGGTCGAGCAGGGGTTCAGCCCCGATACGGGGACCGATTTCGACGTCTATGCCGCGCGGTTCTCGGCGAAATGAGATAAAAAGCCACGTGATCATTCAGAGATACCTCATAAGAAATGAATCATGGCGTAGATGGAGACTCCCTCTCCTTCGCCTTGCGTTAGTGTGCCTTTTCGTTCCAGCCGTGGAGGCTCAAACGCCCCTCGGTCCGGCGTTCCTGGTCAATCCCGAGAGCGTCGGAGCCCAAGACAGCCCGGACCTGCAGTTCGACGGGGCCGGAAGGCTGTGGTTCGTCTGGACGGACCTGATCGGGCTTGAGCCGGAATCCGATCGGGTGGTGGCGAGAGCCCTTTCTCCCCAGGGTGAGCTCGGCCCCACCTCGGTGCTGGTCGATACGAGCGACATCCCGGCGACTCCGGCCCTGGACCCCCTGATCGCGCCCCTCCGCGATGGGGGGATCTATCTCATCTACTCACGGCCGAATCCAGATGGCTTCGACCAGATTTGGGGGCAGCAGCTCGACAGTAACGGCAAACCGTTGGGTGAGCGGATTTCTTTGGCACCCCCACCCCCTGCGGCAACAGATGCCTCGGCCGTGGCCATGCTTCCGGAGGGGGGATTCGCCCTGATGACCTCCGGTGTCCCCTGCCTGACCTGTCCCCGCCTGTCCCACGACAACATCAATGCTCGTATCCTGGCTCCAGACGGCTCTCCAGCCGGGCCGTTTTTCCAGGTCTCTCGCAAGTCGGAGCTCGTGGTTCCAGGAGCCCGCAGCTTGGCTGTGGATGATCAAGGGAATCTCAATTTCGTATGGGCTCACGCCAAGGGCGATCCCGACGCGCGGGACTATTCTGACATCCGTGGACGGCGCTTCTCCTCGACCGGCAAGCCGATAGGCCAGGAATTCACTGTCAACACAACCTTGCGCGGAACCCAATATGCTCCCTCGGTGGCCGCCGACGCCGAGGGCAACTTCGTGGTCGTCTGGCAGAATCGGTTTCCCGGCGGGCTGCTCCGTTCGATCTTTGCGCAGCGGTTCTCGAAAACCGGCCAGAAGGTCGGACCGGAATTCCGTGTCAACGAGGACCGGGTCGAGAAGGATTTCGTGCCGGTGGTGGCCATGGACCACGACGGCAACTTCGCGGTGGTGTGGCAGAGTTTTTCCCCAGCGCGCCCCCAGTGCGTCCAGGTGCGGGCGCGGCTCTACCGGCGCGACGGCACACCGGCGGGCCCGGAGTTTCCCGTGGCCCCGGGGGACGCCGCTTGCGGCGAGGCTCCGAAGGTCGCCTTCGGTCCCAACGGGACCTTCGCCGTCGTCTGGGAGGTCGAGCAGGGGTTCAGCCCCGACACGGGGACCGATTTCGACGTCTATGCCGCGCGGTTCTCGGCGAGATGAGGACGGGGCAGGGCGGGGACAAGCCCCGCCCCTACGACAACATCCTGCGGACAGGCCCCCTCTTCTCCCGCGTCGGGAGAAGAGGGCCGGGGTGATGAGGGTTTACGGATAGTACCCCTTCTCCGCCCGCGCCTTGAGGCCCGACTTCTTCACCTTTACCTCGACCGGCCGGTACCCGGTCTGGGTGCCCGCCTCGGTGGAGTTGTAGGCTAGCAGGTAGCGGCTGCGCAGCTCGACCTCGATCTGCTTGTAGATGGCCGGCAGCTCCTTGGGGTCGTTGGTGAAGAAGGCCCGGCCGCCGCTCGCCGTGGAGAGCTCGCCCAGCTTCGCCTTGATCGAGGTGTCGAAGAAGGTGAGGTTGAGGCCGATCGTGTAGACCGCGACGCCGCTCCGGCTGGCGTACTCCATCGCCTCCTTGTAGGTGATGTAGCTGGAGTTGTCGTCGCCGTCGGAGAGCAGCACCAAGGCCCGCTGCCCCTTGATGCCGCGGAAGTAGTAGAGGCTGTGGACCAGGGCGTCGTGGAGCGCCGTGTCCCCCACCGCCTGGAGCCCGGAGATCGCCTGGACGACGGCTTCGATGTCGTCCGTGGGCGCGATATCCAGCCGCGGCCGGCGGGCGAAGCTGACCGCGAACGCCTTGTCCCCCGGCTTCATCACGCTCTGCAGGAAGCCGGTCGCCGCCTGCTGGGCGGAGGAGAGCGAGGAGGCCATGGAGCCCGAGGTGTCGATCAGCATGCAGACGGTGAGCGGCAGGTTCTTCACCGCGTCGAACTTCACCACCTCCTGCTTCTTGCCCGCCTCGTAGACCTCGAAGTCGTCCTGCTTGAGGTCGTTGACCAGGTTGCCCGAGCGATCGCTCACCGCCGCGTAGAGCTCGACCAGGTCGACGTCGACCTCGGAGACGTTCTCGGGCGCCCGCAGGTAGCGCAGCGCCTCGACGTGCTGGCCGTCGTCCAGGGTGGCCACCGCGGTCAGGTAGACGAGGTCGCCCTCCGGCACCGGCACCTCGGCCTGCCAGGGCGGTTTGGCCAGCGAGGTGATCAGCTTGTCGTTGACCCGGAATTCCATCGTCTTGAGGACGCGCCCTTCGGGGACGAACACCTCGGCCTTGGCCAGGGTGCGGCTCCCCGTCACGTGGGCCCCCTTGGCCGGCGAGACGATGCGCACGTTGAAGGCGCCCTTCGGCTGGTTGACGATCACGTTGTCGGCGGCGACCAGCGTGCCCTCGGTGTCGTAGCCCTCGGCGCGCACGGTCTGCTCGGTGGGGAAGCTGGAGAGGCGCACCTCGGCCGAGAACGGCTTCTTCGAGGTGGTGAGCTGGGTCTTGCCGTCGACCAGGAAGGTGACCTTCTGGATGCGCTCGCCGGTGACGATCGCCTCGGCGCGCCAGAGCCCGATCAGCACGTCCTCGGTGGGGGGCAGCAGGAGGAGGCTGTCGGCGCCGGCCACGGTCTTTTTCGGCACCAGCTCGCCCTGGGCGGCCACGGCCACCGTGGGCTCGGGGGTGGGGTCCATCGGCACCCGGAAGCCGCGCGAGACCCAGGTCACCGCGCCGCCGGTCTCGTCCTTGATCTTGAGCCGCAGGACGAAGCTCTCCTTGGGCCGCAGGGCGCGGTCGATCGCCAGCACCACCGGCTCGTCCGGCTTCGGCTCCGGGAGCTGGAAGCGCATCCGGAACTCTTCGAGCTCGCTGTCCCGCTGCTCCACCATTCCCTCGACGACCAGGTGGATGTAGGGCTTGGATCCCTCCACGGTCGCGGGCGCGGGTTTCACGCCGGAGCTCGGCGGGAGCTGGACGAGCGCGCGCGCGATGATCCGCTCGCGGTCGCTGTCGGGGAAGTGCACGTCGACCGAGGCGACCTTCAACGCGGGCGCCGGGTCCGGGACCACGGTGGCCGCGGCCTCGCGGGCCCAGGCGGCGACCTCTTTGGGGGCCGCCAGCCAGGAGGAGTTGTCGATCGCGTGGAGCTTCCCTCTCCGCGCGCCCACGCCGGTCAGCCCGGGGACGCCCGTGGCGTCATCGACCTTCTTGGCCTCCTTGCAGACCTGGAGGTCGAAGCGCTCGGCGCCGATCTGACTGTGCAGCTCCTCCCACTGCTGGAGCCAGTACTCCATCTGCGGCGTGAAGAGGATGCGCTTGGAGTCGGCGGGCACCCAGAGGTGGAACGGCACGCCCCGCTCGGGCGTATAGAGGACGAGCGGGTGCAGCACCGGCTTGCCGTCCGGCCCGGTGCCGGTGCGGTAGCTCCAGATCTCCAGCGGCTTGAAGGCGGTGCCACAGTCGATCTGCAGCCGGTCGTCCGGCTTGCCGTGGAGGAACAGGAGCCGCCACCGGGCGTCCTGGGTCGACAGGTACTCGTCGTTGGCCAGCCGCTGGCGGCGGGCGATCGCCTCGCGCAGCTCGTTGACCGGCGTGGCGGGATTCGGGTCATGGTCCAGGAAGTCCTGGATCCAACGCGCCCGCGCCTCCGGGCTGAAGCCGCGCAGCTCGGTGCGCTGCTCCGGCGTCAGCAGCAGGCCGGGACCGTCCTGGAGGAAGGCGCGCTCGGGCTCCGGCCAGAGCGTCGGGTCGTTCTCCGGCAGCCCCTGGGCCCGCAGGAGAGTGAAGGGAAGGAGGGCAAGGAACAGGAAAAACAGCGCAATCCGGGTTCTCACGAGGTGCCTCTTTGCATGCCCGATGCCATGGGGAAACGGCACCCGGTTGGCAGGGCTGCCCGGAGAGACTACTATGAATCGGCCATGCCGAAGACCTTGCGCAACGTACCCATCCGCGACTGGGAAGCCGGAGACAACGTCCAGGGGTTCGCGCTCCTCACCAAGAAGGAGCAGCGCCAGGACCGTAACGGCAAAAGCTTCCTGGACATGGAGCTGGCGGACGCCAGCGGCTCGATCGTCACCAAGGTCTGGGCGGACAGCCCCGCCCTCAACGGCGCGTACGAGCCCCATCAGTTCGTGGCGTTCCGTGGCTCGGTGAAGAATTATCGGGAGCAGCTCCAGCTCACGCTCGACGAGTGCCGCCAGGCCACCGACGCCGACCGGCACTACGGATTCGACGAATCGAAGCTCATTCCGTCCACTCGCGAGGACATCGACGATCTCTGGAGAAGACTGGAGCGGATCTATACGGAGGACGTGGAGCGGCCGGTGATGCGCCGGCTGGCGGCGGAGACGATCGCGGTCCACGGCAAGGCCCTGCGCGAGCATCCGGCGGCCAAGGCGATGCACCACGCCTACCGCGGCGGCCTGCTGGAGCACGTGGTCTCCATGGCGGAGCTGGGACGGCTGGTCTGCTCCCACTACCGCGAGCTCGACCGCGACCTCGTGCTGGTGGGCGTGCTGTTCCACGACCTGGGCAAGCTCAAGGAGCTGGGCGCCATGCCCGCCAACGACTACACGCTGGAGGGGCGGCTGATCGGCCACGTGGTGATGGGGCGCGACCTGCTGATCGAGCGCTGCGCGGCCATCCCGGGGTTCCCCGACGACCTGCGGACGCTGCTGGAGCACATGGTCCTCTCCCACCAGGGGAAGAAGGAGTTCGCCTCCCCCGTGGAGCCGATGACCCCCGAGGCCCTGGCGCTCCACTTCATCGACGACCTCGACTCGAAGGTCAACCAGCTCCGCAATTCGCGCGAGGCGTCCACCGGCATGCAGTACCACCGCGGCCTGGGACGCTACGTCTACCTGCCCCCGATCCCCACGCCCGAGGAGGTGCGGCAGGCGGCCGAGATGGAGGCGATCGCCGCCGAGCCGCACGCCCTGGAGATGGCCGAGATGGAGATGCCCCCCGAGGAGGAGGAAGGCGAAGCCACCGCGGCCGAGCCGGCGGAGATCCAGGCGGGGCTGTTCGGAGGCGAGTAGGCCTACCGCCGCGCGGCGGCCTCCCCGGGACCGATCGTGATCTCCCTCCGCAGATAAGACGTCGTCGCCGCCAGCTCGTCGCGGATGCCCACGCCCAGCGCGTAGTACCCCGGCTTCAGGGGGATCGTGATCTCGTGGGTGTGCTCCTTCTTCGAGCCGGCCGCGGCCTCGGCTTCGGGGACCTCCACGGTCACCAGCTTGGTCTGGCGGACGGGCGTCGTCGAGCCCTCGCCGCTCGCCACCACGTACAGGCGGAGCTGGCCCTGCCGGCTCGCGCCGTTCGGCTGCAGGAACAGCTTGGCGACCGGCACCTTGATCCGCACCAGGGTCTGCCCGGGCTTCCAGTCCGGGAGGACCTCCAGCTTCACCCCCAACGGGTTGTCCTCCGGGCCGAAGCGCATCACCGCCAGAGTGGCCTCGGCCACGGTCTCGCTCACCGGCTTGTCGCGATACCACTGGCGGTAGCGCACCTGGGCTCCCCGGGTTTTCACCTTCACCTCGATCTTGTGCTCGGCCTCATCGCCCGACCGCTTCGGCTGATAGCCGAGCGAGTAATAGGTCTCGAAATCATCGGCGACCTTGGCCAGCGCGCCGGGCACGTCCGCGGCGTTGAGCAGGGCCCGTCCTCCGGTGTCCTTGGCCAGGAAGATGAGCCCGGCCTGGCGGACCTCCAGGGAGATCGAATCGAACAGGCCGACCGAGCTGCCTTCCCGGGTGCCGTAGGCCTCGATGGGATAGAAGGCCACGCGGTTGCGGCTGGCATGCGCGGTGAGCTGGCGGAAGCGCGTCGTCATGTCGTACTTCTCGGCGTTCATCGCGGGGATCCGCTGGAGGATCGAGGACTGCCTTGGAGCGCGCGAGTAGGCCGTGTACAGGTCCAGACCGGGGGTGATCGGCAGGCCGTCGCTTACATAGAGGACGGCCTTGCGGCCGGGTACGCCGGCCAGCCAGCTCACCACCGAGTCGAGCGCGTCGAGAGATCCCTGCACCATGATGCCCTGCTCGCCGGCCCAGTTCTCGAGCTGACTCTCGACCTCCATACCGTAGGTCGACTCCCCGCCGCGATCTGCGCCGAGCGCCGCGGCGCCAAAGATGCTGGTCAGGGCCTGGCTGAAGCTCTGCTGGTACTTGCGGACGTCGGTGGGGAGATTCAGGATCTCCTCGAGATCCGCGTCCACCACCTTGAGGTCGGGCGTGAACTGGCGGCGGACGTCCAGCTGCTGGGCATAGCGGACGAGCATCACCTCGTCCCCCGGCTTCAGCTCGGAATGCAGGAACTTCCCCGTGCTCTGGAGGATCCGCATGCGGTTCGCCTGGGAGAGGGTGGAGTCGTCGACGAACACCACCAGCCGCAACCGCTGCGACACGGGGCGCTCCGGGGCCGCCTGGCCGGGAGCGGCGGAGGCCGCCGGAGCCGCCGGCTCCGTGCCGCGGCTCTCGGCGAAGAAGTTCGAGATCT
>DASXJP010000234.1:0-26975 GCA_036497345.1 Thermoanaerobaculia bacterium | reverse complement strand
CGCAGGTGGGGAGGACGTGGCTGGGGCCCGCGATATAGTCTCCGAAGACCTCCGGCGTGGCCGCGCCCACGAAGATCGCGCCGGCGTTGCGCACGTGCAGGGCCAGCACCTCGGCCTCGCGACCCACGAGCTGCAGGTGCTCGGGGGCGATCTTCTCGACGAGATCGAGGGCCTCCTCCAGGCCTCCCACCACGAAGGCGGCGCCGAAATTCTGCAGGGAGGCGCGGGCCGTCTCGGCCGTGGAGAGGTCGGCGAGCTGGCGGTCGATCTCCGCCGAGACCCGCTTGGCGAGCTTGGCGTCCGTGGTGATCAGCACCGCCGCGGCCTTGGGATCGTGCTCGGCCTGGGCCAGCAGGTCGGAGGCCAGCTCCACCGGATCGGAGCCGGGATCGGCCACGATCACCACCTCGCTGGGACCGGCGAGGCCGTCGATCCCCACGTCCCCCACCACCAGCTTCTTGGCCGCCGTGACCCAGGCGTTGCCCGGCCCGGCGATCTTGTCCACCCGGCGGACCGTCTCCGTGCCGTAGGCGAAGGCGGCCACCGCGTGGGCGCCGCCCATCCCCCAGATCTCGGTGACGCCGAGCCGGGCCAGGGTGTAGCGCAGGGAGGGATTCGAATTGTACGAGGCGGGCGGGGTGGCCACCGCGATCTCCTGGACGCCGGCCACGCGGGCGGGGACGACCGTCATCACCACGGTCGAGGGGTAGGCCGCCCGGCCGCCCGGGACGTAAAGACCGACCCGCTGGAGAGGGGTGATCCGCTCCTCCAGCTCCACCCCCTCCTCCTCCACCAGCTTGTAGCCGGTCCGCCGCTGCGGCGCGTGGAAGCGCTCGACGGCGGCGATGGCGCGCTCCAGGGCCTCGGCGAAGCCGGCGGGGAGGTCGGCCGGATCTTCCATCGTGGGCGCCAGGGCCAGCCCGGCCGCCGACTCCGCCGTGGCGCCGTCGAGCTTGCGGGCGTAGTCGAGCAGGGCGCGGTCCCCCTTCTTGCGCACGTCGCGGACGATCGCCTCGGTCTTGCGCAGGGTCCTGGGGTCCAGCACGGCGTCGCCGCGGCGGACCAGACGCTCGACGGCGCGGCGGCCGGCGCGGGATTCGGGCTTGAAGACTTCGATCGGGCTCACGACACCACCCCCGCCGCCTCCAGGCGGCCGATCCAATCGTTGAGGAGCGCGCGATGGCGCTGGTACGACGCGCGGTTCACCACCAGGCAGGCGGCGACCTCGGCCACGGTCTCGATCTCCACCAGGTTGTTCTCGGCCAGCGTGCGCCCGGTCTGCACGATGTCGAGCGCCAGCTCGGCCAGACGCAGGATCGGCGCCAGCTCGATCGAGCCCGAGAGCCTGACGATCTCCGCCCCCCAGGGGCGCTCGGCCACGATCCGCCGGGCCGTGTTGGGATACTTGGTCGCCAGCCGCACCTGGGTCCCCGGCGCGGGGAGCGCGGTTTCCCGCCCGATGAAGGAGAGGCGCGAGCGGCCTTGCAGGAGGCGTACGGGCACCAGCAGGTCGCCGTCTACCTCTTCCAGCACGTCGCTGCCCACGATGCCGCAGTCGGCGATCCCGTGGCTGACGTAGAGGGGGAGGTCCCAATCCTTCAAGGAGAGCACCTCGATCCCCTCCTCCGGCAGCCGCGTGCGCAGGCTGCGGCCGGCGCCGTCCAGGCCGTCCAGGCCGATCCCCGCCGCGCGGAAAGCGGCCAGCGCGGCGTCGAGGTTGCGCCCCTTGGGCAAGGCCAGCCGGATCATCCCCCCGCCTCCAGAAGCCGTTCCAGGCTGATCGAGAAGCCCACCGCCGGCACCTCGGCGCCGAGAGCGCGGAAGAGCCGGTCGTAGCGCCCGCCGCCCCCCACCGGGAGCGCGGCGGGACCGGCGTAGGCGTGGAAGACGAGGCCGTCATAGTAGGGGCGATCCCCCTCGCCCGCGAGGAGGCGCGGGTCGAGGCTGTTGCGCGCGAATTCGGCGAGGTCGATCGAGAGGAGCACGCCGGGAAATTCCGTCGCCAGCTCGTCGCGCAGGGCTTGGAGGTCGAGCAGCCGCCCCTCCGCCTCCGGCCCCAGATCCTCGGCGCGTTCGGGGACGCCGTTCTCCACCACGCTCAGCAGCGTGCCGCCGCCCGCCCGCCGCACCTCGCCGCGCTCGCGCCGCGCCACCGCCGCGGCCAGCCGCAGAGGGTCGCTCCCTCGCGCCTCCAGCAGCAGCCGGTCGAGCGCGCCGGCGAAGCCCAGCACCACCTGGAGACCCTCGACCCCGCCGGCCGTGACCAGCGCCAGGAAGAGCCGCAGCACCTCGCGCTCCGCCGCCCCGCCGGGGAGCCCCAGGAGCTCGGCGCCGAGCTGATAAAACTCGCGCGCCCGCCCCGCCCGCTCCTCCTGATAGCGCACCACGTCCCCCCGGTAGTAGAGGCGGAGCGGCATCGCCAGCGAGCCGAGCCGTGGGGCCAGCAGCCGCGCCAGCATCGGGGTGAAATCGGCGCGCAGGGCGAGCAGCTCGCCGTCGCGGTCGACGAAGCGGTAGAGCTCGCCGCGCGTGGCCGGGGTGAGCAGCGCCTCGTAGGGCTCCAGGTAATCGAGGATGGGCAGGATTACCTCGGCGTAGCCCGCCTCCCGCAACCGCGCCACCAGCCCCTCCTCGGCGTCGCGCCGCCGCCGGGCGCTCTCGAAGAGCAGGGCGGCGACCCCGGTGGGGAGCGCGGCCGAGACCCTCACGGCAGATCCTCCAACCCGGCGGCCCGGCGGGCGAGGTTGAGCGGCAGGTCGCGGCCGGTCATCATCCGGAACTGCCCGCGCGCCTGGTCCACCAGCACCTCCCGGCCGTCGATCGCCACCGCCCCGCGCGCCGCCGCCTCGACGAGCAACCGCGTGGGCCGGTCCTTGAGATAGACGAGGTCGATCACCACCGTGTTCGGACGGAGCCGCTCGACGCCGAACGGCAGGGGGTCGTCCTCGCCGCGGCCGAGGGAGGTGGCGTTGACCAGCAGATCGAACTGAGAAGGATCGAGCTCCGGGAGCGGCCGGAACGGGATCTTCAGATGATCGGCGGAGCTCCGTCCCCGGTGCGGATCGCGGTTGAACAGCGTCACCCGCGCCCCGGCCCGGTCGAGCCCCGCCGCCGCCGAGCGCCCCGCGCCGCCGGCGCCGACTACCGCCGCCGCCAAGTGGGTGATGTCGATCCCGCGGTCGCGCAGCGGCAGCACCACGCCGTCCGGATCGGTGGCCTCGGCCTCCCACACCCCCTGGTTCCAGACCAGCGTGTTGGCGGCGCCGATCAGGCTCACGATGGGGCTCTCCGCGCCCGCCACCGCCAGCGTCGACTCCTTGAACGGCGCCGTCACCGAGAGCCCGCGGATGGGGAGGCCGATCGCCTCCAGCCCGGCGCTCTCCACCACCTCCAGCCAGAAGTCGCCGAAGGAGTCGGTGTGGAAGGGCAGGTAGACGGCCGGGATGCCGAGGGTGCGATAGGCGGTGTTGTGGATGCGGGGGGAGAGCGAGTGGGTGACGGGATTGCCGACGATGCCGAACAGCGCCTCGATGGGCGGCAGCTCGGGGAGGCCGTAATCGCGTCGCAACCGCTCGATCGAGATCTGCCCTGGCGCGCCCGGCACCTCCCCCAGGGCGCCGTAGACCACGGGAGCGCCGAGGCGGGGGGCGATCAACCGCGTCCAGGCGCCGCCGGGGCCCACGGCGAAGCAGGCCACGTCGCGGCGGCCCAGCGAGGCGAGCAGCAGCAGGGCCGGCACCTCGTCCCCGGGCCGCTCGGCCGTGGGCACCAGCTTGTAGAGCGCCGCGGGGAAGGCGGCCATCTTCTCGAAGGTGGCGGTGAGGCCGTCCAGCCCCGGCGCCGGGCCGTGCCAGGAGATCACCCTCTTCTCGGGAGGGACGGCGGCCAGCACGTCGGAGGAGAGATCGCGCGCCGCCTCCAGGTCCACCAGATCGTAGCGGCCGGCGGCTTCGATCAGCCGCTTGCGCCGCCGCTCGGGCGAGCTCTCGGAGGCACCCCCCTCGGCCTTGCTGCGCAGGGTGTAGAGCAGCTTGCCGGGAAAGATCCGCGCCAGCCGGGCAGCGTCGAGGTCGCCCACCAGATCGCCCCGCACCTCCAGCCAGTCGACCCCCTCCAGGTCGGAGACGAGGGGCAAGGCGCTCCCTTCCGGGAGGGTGGTGACGGTCGCCACCAGGATGGCGCGGCGTCCTTCGGCGGGCGGTCTCTCCAAAACGAAAACCTCCTTCCGGGACCCGGAAGGAGGCGGTGTAAAGCGGCAGGCGGTCTCGCGTCCCGGGTCCGTAAGGCCGGGACTTGTCCCGGCTCAGCTCACGGAATGATGATGATGGCCACGCCAGCCCCAGGCGGTGGCCCTGGCGGCGACATTGGAGCGGCGAAGGTCGTGCAGGCGCATCATCGAGATCCCGATCAGGGTTGGAAGCTTAACCCGGGGAGTGGGCGGGATGTCAAGGGTACAATCCCCATCGCCATGCACGAGCTCACCGACTACCTTCTGCGCTACGGCCTCGCCATCATCTTCGGCAACGTCTTCCTGGAGCAGCTCGGGGCGCCGGTCCCCGCCATCCCCACTCTCATCGTGGCCGGAGCCCTGGTGCAGCAGGGACGGATGGGCCTCCTGCCGGCCCTCGGCGTCGCCCTCCTCGGCGCGCTGCTGGCGGACACGGTCTGGTTCCTGATCGGCCGCTGGCAGGGGCACCGGGTGCTGCGCACGGTCTGCTGCCTGTCGCTCTCGCCCGACTCCTGCGTCCGCGGCACCGAGGACCTCTTCGAGCGGGCCGGCATGTCGTCCCTGCTCTACGCGAAGTTCATCCCGGGCTACAACACGATCGCGCCTCCTCTCGCCGGGGCGATGAGCAAGACCCTCGTCTCCTTCCTCTTCTGGGACGCCCTGGGCAGCCTGCTCTGGCTGGGCTCGGGCGTGACGCTCGGGTACGTCTTTCACCACGCCGTCAACCAACTGCTCAAGCATCTGCAGGACCTGGGCTTCTGGGCCGGCGTCGTGCTGGCGGCGGGCCTCGCGCTGGTGATCCTGTGGAAGTGGTGGCAGCGGCGGCGGGTCACCAAGATCCTGCGGCTGGCCCGCATCTCGGCCGCCGAGCTCAAACAGCTCATGGATTCCGGCAATCCGCCGCAGATCGTCGACGTGCGCAACCGCTCGGCCCACCTGCACGATCCACGGCGCATCCCGGGCGCCATGAAGATGACCCTCGACGAAATCGACGCCCGGCTCGGCGATCTCCCCCGCGACCGTGAGATCGTCCTCTACTGTACGTGACCGAGCGAAGCCTCCGCGGCCCGTGTGGCTCGCGCCCTGATGGACAAAGGCTTCACCCGGGTCCGCCCCCTCGAGGGGGGATTGGACGCCTGGTCCGACGCCGGCTACCTCACCGAGGACGAGACGATCGTGGCGATCCGGCGGCCCGTATAGAATCATCGCGAAGGGAGGCCCCACCGTGCACCACCACACCATCGCCCGCGTCCTCAACCTCATCCCGGACGAGGACCAGCAGATCCTCAACATGACGGTGGACGACGCCCGCGCCCTCCTCCTCTCGGAGACTCCGGCGGACGTCCTGCGGATCGAGGGCTCCTTCGCCCTGATCGCCCGCGATGGCCAGCGGGTGGCTCTCGCCCGCAGCCTCGACCGGCCGCTGCGCTACTTCCTCGCCAAGGAGAAGGACGGCCCCATGCTGGTGGTGGCCGACCGCATCGACCAGATCCGCGACGCCCTGGAACGCGAGGGGCACGGCGACCAGTTCCACCCCACCTACACCCGCATGGTGCCGGCCCACCACGTCACCGAGATCCAGCTCGTCGGCTGCCCCGACCCCAACCCGGTCTACCGCCGCTTCTTCGATCCGCCGCGCGAGGTGCTGCCCCCCGACCTCGACGTCATCGGCGAGACCTACGTCCAGGCCCTCTGCGAGGAGGTCCGCCTCTGGGTGGCCGCCCTCCCGGAGCGGGAGCCGCTCGGCGTGCTCTTCTCGGGAGGCATCGACAGCGGCGCCGTGCTGCTCGCCCTCTACCACGAGCTGCTGGCGCGCGGGCAGAGCCCGGCTCGCCTCAAGGCCTTCACCCTCGCCGTGGACGGCGGCGGCGCCGACCTCGAGCAGGCCCGCGAATTCCTCCGCCGCACCGGCCTCCAGATGCTCCACGAGGTGATCGAGGCCCCCAGCGCCGGGCTCGACCCCTTCGCGGCCGTGGCGGTGATCGAGGACTACAAGCCGCTTGACGTCGAGTGCGCCACGGTCAATCTGGCTCTCCTCCGGGGGATCCGCGAGCGCTACCCCGACTGGCGCCACCTCGCGGACGGCGACGGCGGCGACGAGAACCTCAAGGACTATCCGATCGAGGAGAACCCGGAGCTGACCATCCGCAGCGTGGTCAACAACCGGATGCTCTACCAGGAGGGTTGGGGGGTGGAGGCGATCAAGCACTCCCTCACCTACAGCGGAGGGCTGAGCCGCGGCTGCGTGCGGGGGTACGCCCCGGCCCGACGCCACGGCTTCTCCCCCTTCAGCCCGTTCAGCCGCCCGCGGGTGATCGCCGCCGCCGAGGCCATCCCCTTCGCCGAGCTCACCCGCGGCTCCCACGAGGCGCTCTACGGATTGAAGGGGGAGGTGCTGCGCCGGGGCCTCTGGCGGCTGACGGGGCTCGACCTGCCGGTCTTCCCCAAGCGCCGGTTCCAGCACGGCGCGGTCACCCGGGAGGCCTTCCGCAACCAATTCGGCCTCCACCCCGTGCGCTACCGGAGCCACCTGCTGAGCCTCCACCAACAGGGATAACTCGTGGATACCGCCGTTTCCTCCGGCTGGGTGCGCTCCCTGCGGCCGCCCCGCCGGGCGATCGATCCCTGGCACCCTCTCGGCCAGCTCTGGGAGGAGGAACGCACGCCGGACGGCGGCTCCATCCCGGCGCTCACCGTCTTCCTCGCCGGAGCCGAATGCCCGTTCACCTGCGTCTTCTGCGATCTCTGGCGCGAGACCCTGGAGGGCCCCACGCCCCCCGGCGCGCTGCCGGAGCAGCTCCGCCAAGCCCTCGGCGCCGCGGGGCCGATCCCCGCTCCGGCGGCGCTGAAGCTCTACAACGCCAGCAACTTCTTCGAGCAACGAGCGGTGCCGGTGGAGGATGAGGACGAGATCCTCGCCCTCGCCGCCCCCTTCGCCCGCGTCACCGTGGAGTGCCACCCCCGCCTGATCGGCGACCGCTGCCTGCGCTTCGCCGAGAGGCTGGCCGGACGTCTGGAGGTGGCCATGGGGCTGGAGACGGTCCATCCGGAGGCCCTCCCCCGGCTGAACAAAGGCCTGACCCTGGAGGACTTCGACCGCGCCGCCGGCCTCCTGCGCCAAGCCGGGATCGGCCTGCGCGCCTTCGTGCTGGTGGGATGCCCCTTCGTGCCGCCGGACGAGACGGTCGATTGGGCGGTCCGCTCCGCCGCTCACGCCTGCGAGCAGGGGGCGGAGAGGGTCTCGCTGATCCCGGTCCGCGGAGGCAACGGCGCCCTGGAGGCCCTGGGCTTCACCCCGCCCCGCCTCGATCAGCTCGAAGAGGCCTTGGAGCGCTGCCTCGATCTGCCGGGGATCGTCACCGCCGATCTCTGGGACGCCCGGCGGTTCGCGGGCTGTCCCGAGTGCGCGGATGCCCGCCTGGCCCGGCTCGATCGGATGAACCGGAGCGGGCGCTGGGAGGGGCGGGGGGAGTGCGCGGTTTGCGGGCGATGAATGTAGGGGCGGCCCTATGTGGCCGCCCTGGGTGGGGGAATTCGCCGACCGGGACCAGCCCCCCACCCAGGGCGGCCACATAGGGCCGCCCCTACAAAGCCCTTGTCGTCCTTGCTGTCCTTGCAGTCCTTTGGGTCCTTGGGAGGCCCCATGAACAACGCCATCGTCGGCTCCGGCTTCGCGGGATCGCTCCTCGCCCGCATCCTCCAGAAGCAGGGGCACCGCGTGCTCCTCCTCGACCGGCAGCGGCACCCCCGCTTCGCCCTCGGTGAGTCCTCCACTCCGCTGGCGGCGATCTGTCTGGAGCGCCTCGCCGCGCGCTACGGGCTCGACGACCTCCACGCCCTCGCCGCCTGGGGGCGCTGGAAGGAGCGGCTTCCCCATCTGCGCCGGGGCCTCAAGCGGGGCTTCACCTTCTACGGCCACCAGCCGGGCCGCCCCTACGCCAACGGCCCCGCCAACGAGCGCCGCCTGCTGGTGGCCGCGAGCCCCACGGACGCCATCGCCGACACCCACTGGCTGCGGGAGGACGTGGATCACCACCTCGCCCTCCAGGCCGCGGCGGCGGGGGTGGAGGTCCTGGAAGAGGTGGATCTGACCGGCGTGGAGGCGAGACCCGGAAACGGCTGGCACCTCTCCGGGACGCACCGGACGCGGCCCGTCCGCTTCGAAGCCGACCTCCTGATCGACGCCTCCGGCCCGGGCGGATTCCTGGCCCGGCATCTCCCGATCCCAAGGGTCGAGACCGAGCCGCGCACCACCCTGGTCTTCGGGCACTTCGAGGGGATGGCCGACTTCGCCGAGGTGGCGGTCGGCGCGGCGCTCCCCGCGGGTCCCTATCCGGACGAGCAGGCGGCCGTCCATCACATCCTGGAAGAGGGGTGGATGTACGTCCTCCCCTTCGACCACGGCACCGTGAGCGCCGGCTTCGTGATCGCGGAGACCCAAGCCCGCGAAGAGCTGTCTTCCCTCTCCCCGGACCAGGCCTGGGAACACCTCCTTGCCCGCTATCCCACCCTGCGGGACCAATTCGCCCCCGCCCGTCCCGCCAGGCCGATCGGCAAGATCCCCCGCCTCCAGCACCGCCTGGCCCAGGCGTCTGGGGAAGGCTGGGCCCTCCTCCCCCATGCCTACTGCTTCCTCTCCCCCCTCTTTTCGACGGGCATCGCCTGGAGTCTCCTCGCCGTCGAGCGCCTGGCCCTGCTGCTGGAGCGGGGTGATCCGGAGGGGCTCCAGCGCTATGGCGATCTCCTGAGCCGGGAGGCGGACCACATCCAGAAGCTCGTGGCCGGGGCCTACGCCATGATGGGGGATTTCGACCGCTTCGCCGCCGGCTCCCTCTACTACTTCGCCGCCGCCAGCTTCGCCGAGGCCAGCCAGCGCCTCCTTCCTCCTCCCGAGGACGGCTGGGCCTGGACCGGCTTCCTGGGCAGCACCGATCCGGTGACGCGTGAGACGCTAACCCGCGTCCTTGAGACGCTACGGGGACCCGGCTTCGAGGAGGAGATCCGGACCGCCATCGCGCCGCGCAACCTGGCGGGCCTGGCCGATCCCGGCCGCAACCGGCTCTACCCGGTCGATCTGGAAACGCTGGTGGAAAGCTCTGATCTGCTGGGGCTTACGCCGGAAGATATCCGGCGGCAGATCCCGCGGCTGCGAGGCGCCTCCTGACGTCTGAGACGGCAGCCCGGAATGGGACGGCCGGGATCTGGCGTGGGTCATTCGCCCCGAATCCTGCGTCGCACAAGATCCGGGGCGAAGCGTCCGCCCCGCGAGGCGAGCCGTCCGCCCCGAAAGGCGGGCACACCGGATTCGGGGCGGACGCTCCGCCTCAGATCTTGGGTGGCGCAGGATTCGGGGCGAAGCGTCCGCCTCGAAAGGCGGGGGCTCCAGATTCGGGGTGGATGGCGCACGCCGAAAGGCGGGTGGCGCAAGATCGGGTGCCCCAGAGGTGGAATTTGGCCGCAGTTGTCGGGACCACGGTAGGCTGAGGGAATGACCGAGAAGCTGCCCAACATCCATCCTGGCGAGGTTCTACTGGAGGAATACCTGAAGCCCATGGGAATCAGCCAGAACCGCCTCGCGCGTGAGATCACGGTCCCGCCGCGACGCGTCAATGAGATCGTCCTCGGCAAGCGCGCCATCAGCCCGGATACGGCCCTCCGCCTTGCCTGCTACTTCGGCACCTCGAAGCGGTTCTGGCTCGGATTGCAGGTGGATTTCGATCTCGAGGCGGCCAAACGCGCTCTTGCCGGCCGTCTCGAACGGGAGGTAAGGCCGGTGGCCTCCGCCGCCTAGTCTTCGCCGAAAATGCGGCGGTGCATCCCTTCGTGGGAGATGATCCGGCCGTGCTTGGCGTCTTCTTCCTCGGCCACCGGTTGCGCCTCCGGCGGCGCGGAATTCCGGAGGTGCTCCACAAAGCGCAGAGCCGCATGCACCTCGTTCTCGGGAAGGTCATCCACCAGGGCGCGTAGGCGTTCTCGGTCGGTCATGACTCATCCTAGAGCCGTTTGGCTGCTGTGGGCAAATCAGCCACCCGGGACTCTCAGCCATCTTGAGGGTATTACGGGTGGTAAGCGCCGCTACGGGGAAGCGCTCGAAGGATCAAGATGAAGAGGGTTTCTTCTTCTAAAAAGATTATTCGCCACTCTCCCACCCGCAACCGGAAGGTCTCTTCCTTCATACCTTGCAGACGCTTCACGTCCCCTTGACCGGTCTGCGCGAAGCGATCTACCGCAGAGACGATCCTTTGACGGACCTTTCGGTCCAGGCGCTCCAGGTCTTTTTCCGCGCGGTTTGACCAGCGGACCTGACGGCTCACTGATCACCCAAGAAGCGGCGTCGGATCTCCTCGTGAGAGATCAGGCGACCCTTGGCGATATCCTCCCGAGCTTCCTCAATCGCTATGAGGTCTTCGTCGGTCAGAGGCTCGTCGTCCAGCGGAGCTTCCCTCAACGCCACGAGGACAGGATCTGACTCGGGCTCATGGAGATGCTCCACAAAGCGCAGGGTCGCATCTACCTCCTTCTCGGGAAGGTCATCGACAAGGGCGCGGAGGCGTTCTCTCGCAGTCATGGCTCCATGCTAAAGAGGTTCGCCGCGTCTGGCAATCCAGAATTCGAAAACGCCCCCCTCCACCACCCCCCGCACCGCCCGGATATCCCCCTCCAGCATCCGGTCCCGCAGCATGGTCGGCGCCGCGTCCCGGACCTGGAGGTAGAGCCGCCGCGTCCCCTCACCCAGCTCGGCCGCGATCTCCGGCCGCCGCTCGGGCCGGGTCCGCTCCTCGAAGTCGTGGGCCTCCTGATCGGCCCGGTCCCAGTCGGTGGAGGCCTTGCGGGTGAAGACGGGATCGCGCTTCATCGCCACCCGCCATTCGACCGCCTGCGCCGCCACCAGAAGCTCGATCGCCAGCACCGACTGCGCGTTGCGCAGCACCGTGCGGACCTTGCGGGCCGCGATGGTGGACATGGCGTTGTGGTCTTCGGAATTCGCGGAGGTGGGGATGGAGTCGACGCTCGCCGGATGGGCCAGCACCTTGTTCTCGGAGACGATGCCGGCCGCCGCGTACTGGACGATCATCAGCCCCGAGTTGATCCCCCGGTGCGGGATCAGGTTCGAGGGGAGATTGCGGCTCTGGTTGGAGTCGAGCAGCATCTGGGTGCGCCGCTCGGAAATGCTCGCCAGCTCGGCCAGCCCGATCGCCAAGATGTCCGCCGCCATGCCCACCGGCTCGCCGTGGAAGTTGCCGGCCGAGTAGGAGATGCGCTCCCGGCCGTCGTACCCCTCCGGCCAGTTCGCCGCGAGCTCGTGGTCGAAGGGAGGGGCGCCCTCCGGGAAGAAAAGCGGGTTGTCGGTGGCGGCGTTGATCTCGATCGCGGCCACGGCATAGGCATGGAGGATGGCGTCGCGCGCGGCGCCGTGCACGGCCGGGGCGCAGCGCAGGGAGTAGACGTCCTGCACCGCGCCGGCCTTCTCGACCAGCCTGCTCCCCCGGATCAGCTCGCGGACGTTCGCCGCGCTGGCGATCTGCCCAGGGAGCCCCCGGGCCTCGTGGACGCGCCGGTCGAAGGCGCGGGCGCAGCCGCAGACCGCCTCCAGGCTGAGCGCCGCCGCCGCGTCCGCCATGTCGGCCAGGCGCTCGGCGTCGTGGACGGCCAGGGCCAGGAGCGCCGCCGAGAAGGTGGCGCCGTTGGTGAGGGCGAGGCCGTCCTTGTGCCGGAGCTCCGGAATCGCCATCCCGAGGTCCTCGGCGAGCTGGTCCAGGCCGGAGCGCAGGTCGCGGGCGCGATGGGGAAGATCCCCCGGCTCGCGGACCACGTAATAGCGGCTCTCCCCCAGCAGGATCACGAAGAGCTGCGCAAGGGGGCAGAGGTCGCCGCTCGATCCCACCGAGCCGCGGATGGGCACCAGCGGCACGATCCCCCGGTTGAGCATCGCCTGGACGGCGCGCACCACCTCGGCGCGGATGCCGGAGCACCCCTTGAGGAACGCGTTCAACCGGATGGTCAGGGTCGCGCGCACCACGTCCGGCTCGAAGTAGTTGGCCGGGTTGCCCGGATCGGCCGTCTCGCCCACGCCCACGGAGTGGCTGAGCAGGATGTTCCGCTGCAGCTCCTCCAGGCAGTCGGGTGCGATGGGGACGTTCTTGAACTCGCCGAAGCCGGTGGTGACGCCGTACTCCAGCACCGGCCGCCCCCCCTCCTTCGCCCACTCCTCGGCATAGCGGGCGACGATCGCCTCGATCTGCGCCCGGCTCGCCTCCACCCGCGCCCAGGCTTCCGGATGGATCTCCACCCGCACCCGCGGATCGCGGGCCACGCGGGCAAGGTCCTCCAGGGTCAGGGAGCTACCATCGAGAACAATCGAATGAGCGGGGTCAGTCATCGCCGCTGGGCCTCGATCTGGTCCAGCATCTCGCGGACCGTGCCGACCAGCTCCGACCGCGGCGCTTCGCGCTGCCCGGGCCGCTCGCCCAGCCACTCCTGGCGGTTGGCGAGGGCCTCGGCGCGCTGGCGGCCGGCATCCATATCCTTGAGAGTGACGATCCCCTTCTCCTTCTCGTTCGAGCCGTGGAGCACGGCGATGGGCACCCCCCAGGTGTCCGCGTACTTGAGCTGCTTGCCCGGGCCTTTGGCCGTGCCGAGGTAGAGCTCGGTGGGAATCCCCGCCCGACGCAGCTCCCAGGTCATGGCCACGTAGTCGTCCGCTAACCCTGAGTCCATGTTGGTGATCAGCACCTTGGCGGTCGATTTCTGGTGCCCGGCGCGGCCGAGTTGGATCAGCGCCGCCAGCAGGCGGTCGACGCCGATGGAGGCACCCACGGCGGGGACCTTCTCCCCCAGGAAGCGCATCACCAGGCCGTCGTAGCGGCCGCCGCCGAAGACCGACCCGAATTGCGGCGCGTCGAGCAGGACCGCCTCGAACACCGGGCCCGTGTAGTAGGCGAGGCCGCGGGCGATCGACAGGTCGAGCGAGACCTGGTCCTCGCCGTAGCCCAGGTTGTAGAGGTGGTTGGAGATCTTCTCGACGACGGCGATCTCGGCCTCCGCCCCCTCGACCCCGGCGAGCAGGTCCCGGAGCTGGGCCACCACCTCGCGGCGGTCGTCCGACCGGATCCGCAGGAAGCGCTCGATCTTGTCCACCGCCGCGGAGGAGAGGCCCACGCCGGGGATGGGGTCCCCCGAGGCGTCGACGTAGCCGGTGGTGAGCTCCAGGCGCACCTTCTCGGGACCGACCTTCTCCAGCTTGTCGAGCACGCGGAAGACGTCGGCCCCCTGCTCGGCCGAGAGGCCGGCGTAGGCCAGCAGGCTGTTGAGGATGCCGCGCGAGGAGAAGCGCACCCGGAAGGGGCCCACCTTGAGAGCGCTCAGGGTGTCGCACATGCCGGCGATGATCTCGGTGTCGGCGATCTCGGATTCGACTCCGACCGAGTCGAGGTCGAACTGGGTGAACTCGCGGAAGCGGCCCGGGCCCGGCTTGTCGGCGCGCCAGACCGGCGAGACCTGATAGCGCCGGAACGGCCGCGGCAGGTCGCGGTACTGGGCGATCACCCGGGCGAGGGGGACGGTGAGGTCGAAGCGGAGCCCCAGCTCCTCCTTCTCCGGGTTCCGCACCGTGAAGATCGACTGCTGGGTCTCGGCGCCGGCCGAGGAGCCGCGCAGCACGTCCAGGTATTCGATCGCGGGCGTGACGATCGGCACGAAGCCGTACAGCTCGTAGACGCCGCGGATGGTGTCGATCATCCACTGCCGCGCCAGCATCTCGGCGGGCAACAGGTCGCGCAGTCCGCGCGAGGTGCGCGGCTCCACTGTCGTATCTGCCATTGGGGGCCGTCCTCCAGGGAACAGGCTGGTACTGTTGAGAAGGGTGGTACCGGTGTCCGGATTTGAACCGGAGACCTCCTGATCCACAGTCAGGCGCTCTAACCAACTGAGCTACACCGGCCCGGACGGGGAATGCTATGCGGAGGAGGGGGGCTTGTCAAAGGCTACACCGCCACCAACAGGTTCGACGCGAACCGCCCGCCGGAATCCATCCACCTCCGCCGCACCTCGAAGCCGGTCTCGGCGGCCAGGGCGGCGACCTGCTCGCGATCGAACTTGTAGGAATTCTCGGTGTGGATCGACTCCCCCGCGGCGAAGGAGACCTCGATTTCCGGACCCCGGATCGCCACCGTCTGGGTGCGGCGGCTCACCAGGTGCATCTCGACCCGCCCCGCCTCCCGGTTGTAGAGAGCCCGGTGGTGGAAGGCGCCGAGGTCGAATTCCCCGCCGAGCTCGCGGTTGATGCGGGCCAGGAGGTTCAGATTGAAGGCGCCGGTCACCCCCAGCGGATCGTCGTAGGCGGGGATCAGCACGTCCGCGGATTTCTTGAGGTCGACGCCGAGCAGGAACCCCTCGCCGGGGTCCAGCAGGGCCCGCACGTCGCGCACGAGGAGCGTCCTCTCCTCCGGGTCCAGGTTGCCTAGGGTCGAGCCGAGGAAGAGGACGAGCGTGCGTCCGGGGAGGATCCGGTCCTGCCGGATGGCGCGGAGCGCCCGGTGGTACTCACCGATGTAGCCGGTGATGCGGAGGCTCGGATAGGTGTAGAGCAGCGACCGGCTGCTCGCCTCGACGGCCGACTCGGAGATGTCGACCGGCACGTACTCCAGCTTCCCCTGCTGGGCCAGCAGGGCCTCGATCAGCAGCCGGGTCTTCTGTCCGTCGCCGCTCCCCAGCTCCAGCAGCCAGACCGGGCCGCCCAGGGCGGAGACGATCTCCCCCGCGTAGACCCGCAGGATCTCGGCCTCGGCCCGCGTCGGATAGTACTCGGGCAGGGCGGTGATCGCCTCGAACAGCCGCGAGCCCAGCTCGTCGTAAAAGTACTTGGGGTAGAGGAATTTGGGGCTGGCGGTGAGGCCGCGGCGGACGTCGTCCGCGAAGGTGGGGGCGTCGGCCCGGATCGCGCCCACGCGGCTGACACGGAGCCTGTCGCCGGCGAGGTCGATCCCACCACCCGCGGGGGCCGGAGCCAGGGGGCCTGCTGTGAGGTTGGTCGCCATGACGCCCGAGGAGCGCCATGGTAGCATCCCGCCGCCGGTTGCAACAGGTTTTTCAGAGGCTCGTTGTGACGGCTTTGTAGCATCTCCCCGGGAGGAAATCGCAGGCATGAGCGACGAGCGCGAAACCCTGGAGCTGGATGTCGTCTTCGTAGGCGCCGGACCGGCCAGCCTGGCGGGGGCCTGCCACCTCGCGCGGCTGGCCAAACAGAACGGCCTGGAGCTCGCGATCGCCGTCCTGGAGAAGGGGCGGGAGATCACCAGCCATGCCCTCTCGGGCGCCGTGGTCGATCCGCGGGCCCTCCAGGAGCTGTTCCCGCAGGACTGGGAATCGGCCCCGTTCGAGGCGCGGATCGAGGGGGAGAAGGTCCTCTGGATGACCGAGACGAAGGCCCTCTCCATGCCCATCCCGCCGCCGATGAACAACCACGGCAACTACGTGGCCTCGCTCGGCAAGCTCCTCAAGTGGATGGCCCCCAAGGTCGAGGCCGAGGGGGTGGATATCTTCTTCGAATTCCCCGCCGCCCGCGCCCTGGTCGAAAACGGCCGGGTGGTCGGCGTGCGCACCGGCGACAAGGGGATCTCCCGCTCGGGGGAAAAGAAGGCCAACTACGAGCCGGGGGTGGACATCCGCGCCCAGGTGGTGGTGCTGGGCGAGGGGGTGCGGGGGACCCTCACCAAGCAGCTCGCCGAGCCGTTCGGCCTCTGGCAGGGAAAGAACCCCCAGATCTACGCCATCGGCCTCAAGGAGGTCTGGGACCTACCCGCCGGGCGGGTCAAGGCCGGCGAGGTGACCCACACCATGAATTGGCCGCTGGGCTTCGAAAACTTCGGCGGCGGCTTCATCTACGGGATGCAGAACGACCAGCTCATCGTGGGCCTGGTCGCCGGGCTCGACTACAAGAATCCCTATTTCGATCCCCACCAGGAATTCCAGCGCCTGAAGACCCACCCCGAGATCGCGAAGATGCTCGCAGGGGGGAAGATGGCCTTCTACGGCGCCAAGGCGATTCCCGAGGGGGGCTGGTGGTCGATGCCGCGCCCCTACGGCGACGGCTTCCTGATCGTGGGGGACTCAGGCGGCATGCTCAACAGCCAGCGCCTGAAGGGGATCCACCTCGGCATGAAGTCCGGCATGCTGGCCGCCGAGACGATCGTCGAGGCCCTCAAGGCCGGCGGCGCCATGGCCGAACGGCTGGCGGCCTATCAATCCAAGATCGACGCGAGTTGGGTCCGGGAAGAGCTCTGGCCGGTGCGCAACTTCCACCAGTCGTTCGATCACGGCCTCCTGGGCGGCTTCCTCCAGGGGGGGCTCGGCCTGGTGACGGGCGGGCGCGGCTGGGGCCTCAAGGACCGTCTGGAGACCGCGCCGGGCAACGAGCGGATGATCCCGCTCGACACCCCCGCGGGGCAGCGGCTCCAGCCGGACCCGGCGGTCCCCATCGACGGCAAGCTCACCTTCGACCGCCTGGCCGACGTCTACAACTCCGGCACCGCCCACGACGAGGACCAGCCGGTCCACCTGCTGGTCCACGACACCAGCATCTGCGTCGACCGCTGCACGAAGGAATTCGCCAACCCCTGCCAGCGCTTCTGTCCCGCCGCCGTCTACGAGATGGTGGCCGATCCGGGAGCCCCCAGCGGCCGCCGGCTGCAAATCAACGCCAGCAACTGCGTCCACTGCAAGACCTGCGACATCATGGACCCGTACGGGATCATCACCTGGGTGCCGCCGGAGGGGGGGGACGGGCCGAACTACGGGAAGATGTAGGCCCTCATCACCCCAACCCTCTTCTCCCAGCCCTCCACCCGCCCTGCCGGGGGAGAAGAGGGAGGCCAGCCGCGGGATGCTGGCGTAGGGGCGGCCCTATGTGGCCGCCCTGCGGCCTGCCGGGAACGAAACAGGGCGCCCACGCAGGGGCGCCCCTACAAAGCCCCTCTCTCCCGGTGAGGGAGGGTGGGAGGGGACGGGAGAGAGGGGTTGGGGAGTGAGGGCTCGGGCGGGGGGCGCGGCCCTACCCCTGCGGCCGGATCGTCGCGTCGCCGCTGCCCGTCTCGATGTGGATCGCCGTGCGGCCGTCACCCCGCTTGGCGCCCACCACCTTGCGGCCCTGCTTGCGGAGGACGGCGTCGGCGTAGCGCACACTGAGGTCGCCGCTCCCCTGGTCCGAGACGACGTCGAAGGAGGCGTTCGGGCCCGCCTTGATGTCCACGTCGCCGCTGCCGGTCTCGGCGGTCAGCCGTTTGGTGCGGGCCAGCGAGCTCTGCACCGTCACGTCGCCCGAGCCGGTCTCCGCCGTCAGGTCCTCGAGCTCGACCGACAGCACCTTGACGCCGCCGGAGCCCGTCTTCGCGATCACCCGGCCGGCCTCGCCGTCCTGGAGGGTGACGTCCCCGGAGCCGGTGTCGATCGTCAGCTTGCCCACGGAGACCTTCTGCACGGTCACGTTTCCCGACCCGGTATCGACCGAGCCGTTGCCCACGAAGCGCCGCACCACGACGTCCCCGGAGCCGGTGTCGATCTTCGTCTCCCCCCGGGTCGAGCCGATCACCACGTCGCCCGAGCCGGTGTCGACCAGCAGCTGGCCGGACTGCGAGGCGATCCGCACGTCGCCGCTGCCGGTGTCGATCGCCAGGTTCCCCTCCAGGTCGCCGCCGTTCACCTTACCGATCACGTTGCGGATGGCCACGTTGGAGCCGGCCGGCAGGGTGATCCGCAGGTCCGCGTAGAGCGTGGGCGCCGAGCCCTTGTGGTGATAGACCTTCACCCGCTCGCCACGGTAGGTGGTCGTGGTGCTGCCGGCGTCCGAGAGGAAGCCCAGGAAGGAGGGGAGGCCGCCCTTGTCCTCCTTTTTCCTCTGCGTGGGATAGCTGTAGGAGCGGTACTTCTCCACGGGATAGGAGAGCTGCCACTCCTCGCGACCCTTCTTGTCGTGCCCCTTCACCCAGCGCAGCCCCTGGAGCTGCTGCTGCGTCTCGGCGGCGCTGCTGAAGTCCGCGTGGGCGGTGGTGTCCACCACCACGTTCGGACCCTGACCCTTCACGATCTCCACCCGGCCGGCGAGGTTGGCGATGCGCACCTCGCCGTTGGCTGGGAACGGCTGCTGGAAGGAGCGCGCCTGCTCCTGCGCGCAAAGAGCGGCCGTGCTCCCCAGGACCGCCGCGAGCGTCAGCCCCAGGGCCAACGCGGGAAATTTCATCTCTGGCTTCATGGCGTCTGCCTCCGTAGTCTCGTCCCGATGAGCACTACGGACCGGGGGTGGGGAAGGTTGCAAGGGCGATGTAAGATCACCCCCGCTTTTCGACCCTGAGGAGAGCTCATGCGCCATCCACTCATCGCCTGCTGCCTCGCCGCGACCGCCGCGGCTCTCGCCCCCCGGCCGGCCGCTCCCCAGCCGCCGGGCCGGATCACCATCGCGGCCGCGCTCGCGACCGACGCCGGCGGGCGCCGGCCCAGCCAGCCCGCCTGGTCGCCGGACGGCAAGCGGCTGACCTACCTCTGGGACGAGAAGGGGGACGGCAAGGACGAGGGTAAGAAGGAAGAAACGCTCTGGTCGCTCGATCCGGCCACGGGCAAGAGCGAGGCCCTGGCCCGGCCCGCCGACCTCGGGGAGGGAGGCAAGAGCTTCACGATCGATTCCTACCTCTGGTCTCCCAAGGGGGATTCCCTCCTCCTGGTCTCCAAGGGGGACCTCTACCTCTTCCCCCTGGATTCGTCCTCACCCCAAGCGCGCAAGCTCCGCCGGCTGACCAAGACCAAGGCGGACGAAGAGGATCCCAGCTTCTCGCCGGACGGCCGCCGCATCGCCTTCGTGCGCGACTTCGACCTCTACGTGATGGACCTCGCCACGGCCAAGGAGACCCGGCTCACCCACGACGGCCGGGAGAACACCACCCTCAACGCCGTCACCGACTGGGTCTACGGCGAGGAGATCTGGGACCGCCACCCCGAGGCCTACTGGTGGAGCCCGGACGGCTCGCGCATCGCCTACTACCACTTCGACGAGCGGTCGGTGGGACTCTACCCCCTGGTGGACAGCTCCCCGCTCTACCCGAAGGTCAACTGGCAGCGCTATCCCAAAGCCGGTGAGACCAACCCACGAGTGAAGATCGGCGTCGTCCGGGTTACTCAGGGGGCGGGGGGCAAGACCACCTGGATCGACACCGGCGACCCCGAGTCCTATCTGGCGCGCCTGGCCTGGACCCCCAAGGGGGACGCGGTGGCGATCCAGCGGCTGAATCGGGCGCAAACGAAGCTCGACCTCCTGCGCTGCCAGCCCGCCACGGGGTCCTGCTCGACCCTGCTCACCGAGACCTGGAAGACCTGGATCAATCTCGGCGACGACTTCCGCTTCCTGCCGGACGGCCGCTTCATCTGGGGGTCCGAGCGGAGCAACTGGCGCCGCCTCTATCTCTACGGCGCCGACGGCAAGCTGATCCGTCCCCTGACCCCCGAGGGGTGGGTGATCGGCGCCCTCGACGCGGTGGCGGACGACGGCGCCTGGGCCCTGGTCACCGCCTATCCCACCTCCGAGCTCGGCCCCATCGACCGCAAGATCGCGCGTGTACGGATCGATGGAACCAGTGCGGAGGGGTGGGACGTGCTCACGCCCGAGCCCGGCCTGCACCAGGCCGTGGCCTCCTCCCGGACCGGCGACTGGGTCCACACCTGGAGCGACGCCGACACGCCGCCGCGCGTGGAGCTGCGGC
The DNA here is from genome assembly GCA_036497345.1 of Thermoanaerobaculia bacterium. Taxonomy (GTDB): domain Bacteria; phylum Acidobacteriota; class Thermoanaerobaculia; order Multivoradales; family UBA5704; genus DATARR01. The sequence continues at coordinate 7,004 of DASXJP010000234.1, read as the reverse complement.
GGGCGGACGGCGGCCGGACCCTGCCTCTCCCCTCGGCGCCCCCGAAGATCGACTACGCCTCGCTGCCGAAGTGGGAATTCCTCACCATCCCCGGACCGGACGGCTCCCGCCTGCCGGCGCGCCTCCTCAAGCCCGCGGGCTTCGATCCCTCCAAGCGCTACCCGGTGATCATCTATCACTACGGCGGTCCCAATTCGCAGGTGGTGGACAACTTCTGGAGCGGGCGCAGCCTCTGGCACAAGCTGATGGCGCAACGGGGATTCGTGGTCTTCAGCGTCGACAACCAGTCCTCCCTCTTCTTCGGCAAGGCGGGGGAGGACCGCGACTACCACCATCTGGGTCCGGTCAACCTCGCGGGCCAGCTCGCCGGGGTGGAGTATCTGAAGACCCTCCCCTGGGTGGACCCCGCGCGCCTCGGCCTGTGGGGGTGGTCCGGCGGCGGCGCGAACACGCTCTACTGCATCCTCAAGAAGCCGGGGGTCTGGAAGGCGGCCGTCGCCGGCGCCCCGGTGACCGACTGGAAGCTCTACGACACCATCTGGACCGAGCGCTACTTCGGCCTCCCCAAGGAGAACCCCGAGGGGTACAAGGACTCGGCCATCACCTACGCGGCCAACCTCAAGGACCACCTCTTGATCGTGCACGGCCTGGCGGACGACAACGTCCATCCGCAGAACACGATCCAGATGAGCGACGCCTTCATCAAGGCCGGCGTCCCCTTCGAGCAGGGCATCTACCCGGGCCAGAAGCACGGCTTCCGGCCGACCTACTCCCGGCATTTCTACGAGCGGGCGGCCGAATTCTTCGCGCGGCAGCTCCTGGGGGTGGAAGAGGCGCGTTGAAAAGATGGCGGACGGCTTTTCTACCGGGAACAAATCGTGGTATAAAGATGTCAGCTCGGACCCCGAGCGAGGGTACCACGTGGTCCGAAGCTCATTCGGTTCTTGAGGAAAAGGGACGCCATGGCTAGAGCTGCTTTAGCGGAAATCAGCATCAAGGCTGGTCAAGAGCTTCAAACGGAAAAGTCACAGCCGTCCAAATCCAGGGAAGGCGGTATCGGAACCATGGAACAGAATCATCAGAATCATCATCTAGGGCTCGCCGCCCTGTTTTCTCCCGCGGCTCTGAGGATCGAGCTTCTGGGAGCCGTCGCGCTCGTCCTCATCCTCGGGCGAATCTCACCCGATTTCGGTAAGCTGCTGCTCCAGTTCTCCCAGTTGCTCTTCCGGTAATGGGATCGACTCCGGAGGAGCATCTCGGCCGGCTGGGCCAGTTTCTTTGGGGTCTAGCCGGCGCGGCCTTCCCGCCGCTGATTCGTGCCTTCAATGCCGTCACGCCTGGAGCCGAGATACCTCATCTCGGCTTGGCGTTCATCCTGCTCAGCATCGGCGTGTTCCTCGGGGGCGGGCTCTGGAGCCACGCCATGGGCTCCAAAAAATCCTGGAAGGCCCTGTACAACGGCGCCACTTTCCCGCTCGTCTTCGGCTACCTGGCCCATGTCGCCGTGCCGGGGCATTAACCCGCCCCCGCCGGCAACCCCACCGTCACCCTGAGCTGATCCGGATGGATGTGCCGCCGCGCCGCGGCTTCGACGGCGGGGCGGTCGAGCGATTCGAGCTCCTGCTTGCGGTGCTCGAAGTCGTCGAGGGGGATGCCATACTCCTCGGCCTCGATCAGCAGGTCGGCCCACTGGCGGGCGGTCTCGCGGCGGAAGGGCTCGCGGCCCAGGAGGTAGGCGCGGGCCTCTTCGAGCTCGGATTCCTCGATGCCGTCCGCGGCCAGGCGGGTGATCTCCTCGATCACCCCCCTCTCGGCCTTCTCCACCGTGGCCGGCGAGGTGCCGACGTAGGCCAGGAGACGGCCGGGATCGAGCCCCGAGCCGGCCACGGTCTGGGCGTAGGCGGTATAGGCCAGCCCCTCGCGCTCGCGGATGCGGGCCGGGATGCGTCCGGTCAAGCCGGCGCCCGAGCCCAGGATCACCGCCAACAGCTCCAGCGCCGTATAGTCCGGATGGCGGCGCGTCACCGAGAGGTGGCCGACGTAGAGATGGGCCTGGTCCTCGGCGTCGGTGGTGACATGGGCGCGCGGTCCAGTGCCCACGGGCGCCGGGGGGCCGGGATACGGCTCGGCGCCGTTCTCCGGACGGCCCAGGAGGCCGAGGAGCCGCTCGCGGACGGGGTCCTCGTCCACCACGCCGGCCACCGAGGCGAGGATGCCGTGCGCCTGGGCCCGGCGGTGGTACTCGGCGCAGTCGGCGGGGGTGAGGGCGAGCAGGCTCTCGGTGCTGCCGTGGAGCGGGCGGCTGCGCGGATGCGGGGTATAGAGCTGCTCGTAGAAGCCCCAGATGGTCTTCACGTCCGGCTGGTCGGAGAGGCTCTCCAGCTCGGCCGCGCTCTGGCGGGCGGTCCAGGCGCAGCGATCCTCGGGAAAGACCGATTCGAGCAGCAGCTCGACGGCCCACTCCAGCGCCAGCTCCCAATCCTGGGCCAGGGCGTCGACCGAGACGCCGATGCTCTCGAAGGTGCCGTTGCTCTGCACCACCATGCCCTTGCTCTCGGCCTGCTCGGCGATCCGCCGCCAGTCGCGCGTGCGGGTCCCCTCGGTGAGCATGCGGCCGGTGAGCAGCGACTGCCCAGGGATCGGCTCCTCCCGGCCGCCGGCCCGGAATTGCAGCCGGACGGCGACCACGGGAGCGCCCTCGACCCGCCGGACGCGGACCACGGGGGCGGGGGCCGTCATGTCCGCGCCCCCCGCGCGAGGGATTCGACGGCCTCGACCAGGGCGCCGATCTCTTCTTCGGAGTTGTAGTAATGGGGGGAGATGCGCACCATTCGCGAGCCGTCCTCATGGGTGGCGGCGCTGGTGTTGATCCCCAGCGCGCGCAGGCGATGCACCAGCCGGTCGGCGTCCCAGCCGGCCACCTCCACGGTGACGATGGCGCAGAGCCGCCGGCCGCGGTCCCGGACGCGCACGCCGGGGAGGGCGCCCAGCCGCTCCCGGATCTGGGCGGCGAGGCCGATCGCCCGTTGCCCCGTCTCCGCGATCCCGGCCGCGACCGCGTAGCGGGCCGCCTCCGCCTGGCCGAGCACCAGCGCGTAGGGGAACTCCCAGTTCTCAAAGCGGCGGGCGCCTTCCATCAGCTCGAAGCCGTCCGTCCCGCACCGTTCCGCCCCGTGCATGTCGAGGCCCAGCGGGTAGTCGCCGCGCTCCAGGGCGCGGTCGGAGACGTAGAGGAAGCCGATGCCGCGCGGGCCGCGGAGGAACTTGCGGGCCGTCCCGCCCAGGTAGTCGCAACGCAGCTTCGCCGGATCGACGGGGATCTGGCCGACGGCCTGGCAGGCGTCGACCACATAGGGGACGCCCAGGGACTCGCAGACCTCGCCGACGGCTTCGGCGTCCTGCACCAGGCCCGAATTGGTGGGGATCCAGGAGACCGCCACCAGCCGGCAGCGGGGGTGGGCCGCCAGCCGGCGCACGGACTCGGGGTCCACGCCCCCCTCGGGGAGGTCCTCGGCGTGGACGATCTCCATCCCCCGGCGCAGCGCCAGGACCCGGTACATGATCTGGTTCGAGCTGTAGTCGTTGCGCGTCGTCACCAGCCGGTCGCCCGGCGCGAAGTCGAACGCCGAGAGAGCCTGGGAGAAGGCGACCGTGGCGTTCTCGACCACGGCGACGTTGTGGGGAGCGCAGCCGAGCAGGCCGGCGAGAGCGCCGTAGCCGGCGCGCAGCCGGTCCACCGCCTCCTCCTCCGCCTCGTAGCCGCCGATCTCCTGCTCCCGCTGGAGATGGCCCAGCACGGCCGCGATCACCGGCCGGGGGGAGAAGGCGGCGCCCGCGTTGTTGAGGTGGACGCGACGGCCCGCGCATCCGGGGGTGTCCCGGCGCCAGGCGGCGAGCCGTTCGTCGAGCGCCGTGAGAGTCACGATTTCGGGAGCGACCAGCCCACGACGCAGCCGTGCTCGGGGCGCAGATAGCGGTCGGCCGCATCCAGAAGCCGGCCGGTGTCGGTGGCGAGCAGGCGCTCGAGATGGAAGTCGAGGTAGTCGAGATCGAAGAGGGCCAGGGCGAGCCCCACGGAGAGGGCCTGCTGGTGGACCTTCTCATGGCCGAAGACCCAGTCGGCGACGGCGATCTGGCGGCAGCGCTCCAGCTCCTCCTCGTCCGGCGGATGGTTCCGCAGGTCGGCCAGCAGCTCGAAGACGCGCGCTTCCACGCGGGCCGGCTCCACGCCGGGGACCACTTCAGCGGTGATGGTCATCAGGCTGGCGTCCATCCCTTCCGAAAGATCGGCCGAGATCCAGACGCAGACCTGCTCCTCCTCGACCAGGGCGTGCTGGAGACGGCTGGTGCGGCCGCCGCCCAAGACGGTTGCGGCCAGGCGCAGGGCCGGATGGTCGGGGTGCGCGCCGTGGGGAGCGCGGAAGGCCAGGGCCAGGCGGGCGACCTCCCCCTTGCGGCGCTCCAGCCGCTCGACGCCGTTCAGGGGGACGGTGGGAGCCGTGAATCCGCGGCGCTCCTCGGCCCCGCCGGGGATGCCGCCGAGCACCTTCTCGACCGCCGCGAAGGCGCCGTGGCCGATGTCCCCCGCCACCACCAGGATGGCGTTGTCCGGCCGGTAGAAGCGGCGGTGGAAGTCGCGCAGCGTCTCGCCGTCGGTCGCCAGCAGTGTCTCGCGGGTGCCGAGCACGGGGCGGCCGTAGGCGTGGCCGGGGAAAAGGCGCTCGTGCACGGTCATCTCCAGCGCGTCCCAGGGCTCGCTGTCGTACATGGCGATCTCTTCGAGGATCACCTGGCGCTCGCTCGCCACCTGCTCGGGATCGAGGGCGAGAGAGGACATGCGGTCGGCCTCGATGGCCAGGGCCTCGGTCCAGCGGTCGGCGGCGAAGTTGAAGTAGTAGGCGGTCGAATCGTGGCTGGTGAAGGCGTTGTTGACGCCGCCGAGCGCCTGGGTGAGGCGGTCGATCTCCCCCGGGCCGAAGCGGGCGGCCCCCTTGAACATCATGTGCTCGAGGAAGTGCGCGGTGCCGCCGTGCCCCGGAGCCTCCTCGCGGGTGCCGGCGCGGTAGAAGAGGGCCGAGGTGACGACCGGCGCCTGGGGGTTCTCCAGCAGGCAGACGGTCAGCCCGTTGTCGAGCCGCTCCAGCTCCAGCCTCCCGGGGAGGGACTTGAGACCCGGCGGGGCCTCCAGGGTTTCGACTTGGGAGCGCATCCAGCGAGCGATTGCCTGGCCTCTATCCACCGTTCCCTCCCGCCGTGAGATCCACGTTGATCCGCTGCCGCTGCTTCTCGGCCGTCTCGGTGACCACGACCTCGACGTCCTTCTGGGCGTACCCCGGCGCCACGAAGGAGAGCCGGTGCTTGCCGGGGTTGAGCTCCAGGATCTCCTTGGGCCGCAGCAGGCCGCCGGCATAGCGCCGCGCCTCTCCCACCAACTGGCCGTCCACCAGCACCTGGGCGTTGGGGGGGCGCACGTTGAGGGTCACCCCCTCGCGCACCCGGTAGGTCTCCAGGTCCGAGGTGTCGACGTCGGCCGCGGCGAGCGCCTGGAGGTGAGCGGGGATGACGCTCGACCCGCCCGCGCCCGCCTCGACGGCGATCCGCCTCTCCTTCATCCCGTCCTTCTTGATCTTCACCATATACGTTCCAGGGCCGGGAAACGTATAGGTGCGGGCCCCCTTCTGGCCGCTCCACTCCTGGGCCTCGCCGATCACCTTCCCCTCCACCAGCACGTAGGCGTCCGGCGGGGTGACCCGGAAGGCCACCTGCAACCCGGTGCGGATCGTCTGGTTAGCCGCCGGCACCTCCGGAGCGGCCTCGGGCTCCGGCTCGCGGGGGGCCGGAGCCGGAGCGGGCGCCGGAGCCGCGGGCGCGCCGGCGGCGGGGCCCGGGACCCGCTGCTCGCGCGGACGGGCGGGGGTGGGGGACGGCGTGGACGGAGGCGGAGAGGACGGCGCGGGCGCCGGGGCCTTCTCGACCGGCGCGGGCCGCACGGCCGGCGGCGGCGCCTGGGAGGTGGCGAGCGAGGTCTGCGCCGGCGATTGCATTCGCGGGGTGGTCTCCGGAGCCGCCTGGAGGGGAGCCTGCGAGACCGGGACGGACGCCGGGGCGGAGGTGGGGCTCGGGGCCGGCGCCGTCTGCGAGGTCTCGGCGGTCTGGGCCGCGGGCTCGGAGGCGGCGTTGCGGGCCTGCCAGAGCTTCCACATGTAGTACCCGCCGCTCGCGATCCCCCCGATCGCGACCAGCAGCAGGATGCCGGCCACCAGCAGCGCCACGGGCATTCTCCTCGCCGGGGGCGGAGGTGGAGGCATCGTGGCCGCGGCGGCCGGCGCCGCGGTCATGGGGACCGCCGGCATCGGGGCCGCGGGCATCGAGGCCGTGGGAATGGGGGCGGCCGCCGGCGGCGGCACGCTCGGCGTGGTCTCCGGAGAGGCCGGCAAGGTGCCGAGGCCGGAACGGGTCCCGGAAGGCACCCCGGCCGGCAGGATGGGAGCGTCCGTGGTGCTGCGCCGGGGGAGCACGCGGGTGGCGTCGAGCGGGCCGCTGCCGGCCGGCGCCGAGAGGGTCTCGTCGGACAGCTCGGCCTCGATGGCGGCCAGCTCGCGGGCCACCTCTCCGGCGGTGGGGACGCGCTCGTCGCGGCTCTTGGCCAGCATGCCGCGCAGCAGCGTCTCGACGCGCGGCGGCACGGCCCGCAGCTCCGAGACCGGCGGCGGGTCCTTATGCAGGATCTGATAGACCAGGGTGGTGATCGTGTCCCCCTCGAACGGCCGCTTGCCCGAGAGCATCTCGTAGAGGACCACCCCGAGCGAGAAGATGTCGCTGCGGCCGTCGAGGTCGTCGCCGCGGATCTGCTCGGGCGAGAGGTATTGCGGGCTCCCCATCACCGAGCCGGCCATGGTCAGCTCGGTGCTCTGGCCGGCCATCTTGGCGATGCCGAAGTCCGCCACCTTCACCCGGCCGGCGAGGTCGAGCAGGACGTTGCTCGGCTTGATGTCGCGGTGGAC
>DASXJP010000233.1:0-8957 GCA_036497345.1 Thermoanaerobaculia bacterium | reverse complement strand
GTCTAGCTCTTTATCTCTGGACCGCAGCCGCGTTCGGAAATGACCAGATCAGTCAGGTGGGATTTCCAGCCCCGGCAGGGGCGCGGGCGTAGAGCCTGGGGTTTCAACCCCAGGTAGGCGCCTCCTCCCTTTCCAAAAAGCCCCGAAGGGGCGCAGGCAGCCAACGTGTAGGTGGCCTCCGTCTTGCACCGGCCCTCCGCCGGTCTCCGGACGTCCCGGAGCCCCGACGGAGGAGCTCATGTTCAACAACATCGACCTGCGCGAGCTGGCGCGGATCTCCGGCCCCGAGCGGGCCTTCGTCAGCCTCTATCTCGCCAACAAGGATTCCTACGGCGGCCTCAAGGGGCGCGTCGACACCCTCCGCGCCCTGCTCAAGGACGATCCCGCCGAGACCGAGCATTTCGAGGAGAACCTGAAGATCGTCGAGCAGTGGCTAGCCGAGCACACCTGGGACACGGAAGGGGTCTGCCTCTTCGTCTGCTGGGCCCTCGACTACACGCAGGCCTTTCCGCTGACCGTGGCCGTGCCCGACCTCCTCTGGGTCGACTCCTCCCCCTACATCCGGCCGCTGGCCGAGCTCCAGGACGAATACGAGAACTTCGTCGTGGTGGCGGCGGACAACACCGCCTCCCGCATCTTCTTCGTCACCTCGGCGCGGGCGGACCAGGACGCCCGCGTCAAGGGGGACGTCAAGAACAACGTCAAGAAGGGGGGCTGGTCGCAGAAGCGCTATGAGCGGCGGCGCGTCAACGAGCTGGTGCACTACGCCAAGGAGATCGTGGACGTCCTCACCGAGATGGATCAGAAAGAGACCTTCGATCGTCTCTTCCTGGTCGGCTCGCAGGAGACCATGGTGCAGATCGAGAGCGCGCTTACCCCCCCGCTGGCCGCCAAGCTGGCCGGCAAGCAGAACGTGGACTTCAGCGCCGGCGACGATCAGATTTTCGACACCGCCTTCGATCTCTTTTTCAACGCCGAGCGCGAGGCCGAGGCGAAGCTCTGGGACAAGATCAAGGACGAGGTCTGCCGCGGCGGCCTGGCGGTGACCGGTCCCGAGGAGGTGCTGAAGGCCGCGGCCGTGGGCCGGGTCGAGAAGATCGCCGTCACCCGCGACGCCAAGCTCCCCGGCACCCGCTGCCGCGACTGCGAGAACCTCTCCTCAGGCGCGCTCACGAAGTGCAAGATCTGCGGCTCGGAGGACGTCTTCCCGGTCGACCTCGTCAACGAGCTGGCCGAGCTCGCGGCCCTGACCAGCGCGGAGACCGACTTCGTCGATCCGCTCCCGGGGCTCTCGGAGGCGGGGGAGGTGGCGGCGTTGTTGCGGTATTGAGAGGAGTGAGCTCCGCCTATGGGCGCTCACCCGCGAGAGCGAGAACCCGCTCTCGGATGTCTCGCGACATCCACATTCCAGCCGCAGCGAGCCTGTCGAGATGGGGCGATAGAGAGTCAGTCAATCCTTTGGCCTTGGCTTCGAGCAGGACCTTAAGCGTTCCCCAGACGGTCAGCCCCGCAGCCTGGCCGATCCGCCGCGCGAGCGCGTCATCCAGAAGAACGATGCGATTGGGATTCTCCAGGGCCAGAGCCATGGCAGCGAGCTCACCGGCGCCCAGGTCGAGCGCCAGCCACTCTGACGGCACAGACCGGGGATCGACCACGGAAATCCACCCGAGGCTTTCAGGGTTTGGGACGTCGTGACCTCGCCGGCTCCCCTCGCGCAGCTCCTCCACAACGGCCTGAGGAATCCACGTTTCAGAGAACAGGGCCTGGAGCCACTCGAGGGCTCCGATCCGATACAGGTACAGCAGGGGAGAGGTATTGCTGATCGCCTTATCCACGACCGGCTTCCAGATCCTGGAGCTCAGCCTCCAGCGGGAAGACCTTGTAGCGTCCAAGGCTCAGGAGAAATTCGACGCGCGACATCCCCGCCAGCTCCGCGGCCCGGCCGGACGACAGCCGCCCAAGCTCGTAGAGCTTCACCGCGGCCAACATCCGAAGCTCTCGAGCGAACGAGACCTCATCGGTCTTTTCAGCCAGCAGCACCGCTTCCGGAACATCGATCAGAAGTTGTCGGCTCGACATGCGTCTCTCCCTCGATCAGATTGTAGCTGAAGGCATGGCTCTCTCGTCTCCGGACGGCCCCTCTCGCCTCGCTCCGGGCTCCGATTGCCTCGGGGCGGGCCGGGGGGCCTGAGATTGGGCAGCGGCTGCCCGCGCTCAGGCCGCCGGGGCCTGGATGGAGGCGCGGGCGGCCTCTCCAGGGGCTTCCCCGCCTCTGAAAAGGCCCCGCCGGCCTCGATCGCGGCACGGTGGGCCCGGCGCCGGGCGAACGGGGCCCGCGGAGATCGCGCGGCTCAGGAACGCTCGCGCCTCGGGCCTTTCAGCTCCCGCCGCGACAGCCAGAATCCCGGCGCCATCGGCAGCCAGAAGGTGAAGCCCCGGAACAGCAGGGTGGCGGTGAGCGCCACCTCCACCGGCACGCGGAAGAGGGCCAGCATGGCCACCGAGCTCGCCTCGAAGGTGCCGATGCCGCTCGGGATCAGCAGCACCGTGGCCGCCACCTGGGCGAAGACGAAGCTGGCGAAGGCTTCCAGGGAATGCGCGGGGTAGCCCACGGCGCGCAGCATCGCGTCGAGGGTGAGCGCGTCGAGGATGAAGATGAGGAGCTGCAGGACGGTGCCCTGGAGGAGCAGCCCTTTGTCGCGCACCAGGCGGCGCGGCGCGTTGGAGACCTCGCGCAGCAGGTCCCCGGCGCGGGGGATCCAGCGGACCCAGCGCGGCGGCTCCCGCTGTCTGCCGGCGCTGAGCCAGAGCACGGCGGCCGGGATCGACAGGGCGAAGAGCGGAAAGAGGGCGGCCAGGATGAGCACCAGACGGTTGAGGTCCCGCAGCACGGCGACGATGACGAGGCTGGCGATCACGCAGACCGCGAAGGCGACGTAGAGGGTGAGCAGGTCGACCAGGATCGCGGCCACGGCCAGCCGGGTGTGTACCCGGCGCCGGCGGAGCGCCCGCATGACGAGGAGGCGCCCGCCGAAGCCGGCGGTGGGGATCACCTGGTCCACGAAGAGGCGGGCGACGGCGACCGGGAGGAGCGAGCGCACCGTGCAGCGCGCCCGGCCCTTGCGGAGCACCCGCTGCCAGACCGCCGCCGCGCAGACGTAGGTGCCCGCCTGGAGGAGGGCGGCCACCAGGATCCAGACCGGCCGGGCCCGTTCGAGCAGGAGGGCGAATTTGCGCCCCTCGCTGAAGTGGGTGGCGACCACCACCAGCCCGGCCAGGAGCAGCACGCCGGGCAACCAGGAGAGCACGCGCCGCAGACGGCTTGTCTTCGGGCCCGCTTCGCTCTCCGGCTCCACCATCGCCTCCATCCCGGGCTCAAGCCTACCAGCCCGGTGCGGGATGGCCACGGCTTCAGATACCGTAGAGAATAGGGCGCGCCCCCCGCGCGCCGGCCGAAAGGAGAGATTCAAGATGCGTTCCCGAGCTTCGAGATCCCTCGCCGGGGTCCTGGTCCTGGCGATCCTGGCGGCGGCCCCCGGCCGGGCCGCGAAGGAAAATTCGACCTGGGGCATCCCCAACGCCAGCTTCCCCCTGCCGGGAGTCATGGCGGCCGGCCAGCCGACCGGCACGCAGATCCAGCTCATGGTCGAGGAGGGGGGATATCGCACGGTGATCGACCTGCGGCCTCCAGACGAGGCGCGGGGCTTCGACGAGCGCGAGACGGCGACGCAGATCGGCCTCACCTACGTCAACATCCCGGTCACCCCCGCGACGCTCGACCAGGCCACGATCGACCGCTTCCTCAACGCCTTCCGCAAAGCCGAGAGGCCGGTGCTCCTCCATTGCAGCAACGCGAGCCGTGTGGGCGGCCTGCTCTATGCCTGGCTGGTGCTGGAGAAGAAGGAGCCCCCCGCGAAGGCGCTGGAGCAGGCCAAGGCCGCCGGTCTGCGCGGCCCGGAGATGACCGAGAAGGTGCAGAAGCTGGTGGCCGAGCGCCAGGCGGCGCCCGCGAGGCCCGCCCCGAGGCCACACGGTTGAGCGAGGGGACACACGCTCCCAACCTCTTCCAGGGGGTTTCCGAGGAGGGGCGGGAGGCCGCGCTGAAGCGGGCCGTCTCCCGGCGTCTCGACCGCAAGCAGGTGCTCTTCCGCGAGGGGGAGACGGCGGCGGCGATGTATCTCCTGGAATCGGGCCGCCTGAAGCTGACGCAGCTCGCGGCGGACGGCCAGGAGGTGCTGGTGCGCTTCGTGGTTCCGGGGGATCTCTGCGCCGGCGTGGCCGCCCTGGAGGGGAGCGCCTATCCGGTCACCGCGCAGGCGGTGGAGCCCACCTCTCTGCTGCTCTGGCCGCGCGACGTCCTGCGCGAGCTCTGCCAGCGCCACCCCCAGATCCAGACCAATATCCTGCGCGCCATCACCGGCCATCTCCAGGATTCGATGACCCGCGCCCGCGAGCTGGCGACCGAGCGGGTGGCCTCGCGGGTGGCGCGCACCCTGCTGCGGCTCGCCCGGCAGTCCGGCCGCCCGGTGGACGGCGGCATCCTGGTGGACCACCCCCTCTCGCGCCAGGAGCTGGCCGAGATGACCGGCACCACCCTCTACACCGTCAGCCGCCTCCTCTCCGCCTGGGAGGACGCGGGGCTCGTGGAGGCCGGCCGCGAAAGGGTGAAGATCCGGTCGGTGGAGGGGCTGGAGGCGGTGGTGGAGGAGTAGGCGCTCCTTGCGCCAGCGCAACGACCGCCCTCCCCCGCTCCCCTACCCTCTCTCCAACGAACAAGGAGAGAGATCATGAACATCACCCCCCAGACCCAGGTTTCCGAGATCGTCGTCCACAACCCCGCGTCCACCCGGATCTTCCATCGCCACGGCATCGATTTCTGCTGCGGCGGCAAACGCCGCTTAAGCGAGGTGTGCGCGGAGCGCCAGTTGGACGTCGAGCAGATCCGCCGGGAGATCGCGACGCTCGATCCCAGCGAGGCGGAGGAGAAGGACTGGAGCGCCGAGCCGCTGGCGGCGATCGTGGAGCACATCCTGGCGCGTTATCACCATCCACTCCAGGAGGAGCTCCCCCGCCTCACGGTCATGGCGCAGAAGGTCGTCCGGGCCCACGGCGCCAGCTTTCCGGCGATGATCCCGCCGCTCCAGCAGCGCCTGAACGAGCTGGCGGACGATCTCGAAACCCACATGCTGAAGGAGGAGCGGGTGCTCTTCCCCTACATCGTGGCCCTGGAGAAGACGGTGGGGGCGGGGAACCCCATCCCGCGCTCCCCCTTCGGCACGGTGGCGAACCCCATCGCGGCCATGGAGGCGGACCACGACGAGGCCGGACGGCTGCTCGCGGAGATGAACCGCCTCACCGGCGGCTACCAGCTTCCCGAAGGGGCCTGCAACACCTTCCGCGCCTTGTTCCATGGCCTGGCGGAGCTGGAGCGCGAGATGCACCTGCACGTCCACCTGGAGAACAACGTCCTGTTCCCCCGGGCGGCGGCGATGGAGGGGGGAATGGGTTAAGGCGTCAGCACCAGCCGCTCCGTCGCGGCCTCCTCGATCTTCTTCCGGCTGTAGAGCAGCGGGAAGTACCGCCCCTCGGCCCAGAGGGGCAGCAGGTCGGCGTAGTGCGGGCTGCCGGGCTGGCCGGACTGGCCCGGCACGCTGGTGGCCACGGAGCGGTCCCAATTCCCCAGGTCGAGGAGCTCGCGGAAGGACGCGCCGTGGGACACGTCGAAGCCGGCCCCCACGCCCACGTTGAGCGTGGTGCCGTCGCCGCCACGCTCGACCGGCGGGAGGTTGAAGAGGGCCTGACGCTCCGGACCGGTCCCCAGGACGTGGCGGAAGGTGGCGGTGTGGAGCGCCCCCCAGCGCCATTTCGCCGGATCGGGACCGAGCCTCGTCTTCGCCTCCGCGACCGCCGCCTCCAGGGTCTGGAGCAGCAAGGCGTCCCGCCCGGCGCGCGGGTCCTGGCCAAACCACTCAGGTCTAGGATCGCGGAGGAGCGCGGTCACCTGCTCCAGGCGGCCGGCCACGATCGGCAGCCATGTCTCCGGCACCCGCGCCTTGAGCACCGCGGGCCCGAGCTTCGCCGCCCAGATCTCGTAGAGAGCCGCGGCGGCGGAGCCCTTGGCCACGGTGCCGTCCCATGCCTCAAGCCGGTCGACCCAGGGACGCAGCTCCGGGCTCGCGCCCCGGGCCTCGCCGAGGATCTTCACCAGCGCCCGCGCGACGGGCGAGACCTCCTCGTACTGGAGACGCTCGAAATCGGCGATGGTGAATTTTCCGCCCGCGCCGAGGACCTCCGCGATCCGCAGGGCGCGCGTGGGGTCTCCCCAGTCGAAGCCCAGCTCATGGGGATAGCCCGGCGGCAGGATGTCGTTGTTGGCGGTGGCGAGAAAGTGCCGCGCCGGGTTGAAGGCGCTCGGGAGCTCGGCGGCGGGCAGAAAACCCTGCCATTCATACTCTCCCGCGCCGGACACCGGCAGCAGCCCGGACCACCCCTTGCGCACGGGCGTGAGACCCGCCACCTGCCAGCCGATGTTGCCGTCCACGTCCGCGTAGACCAGGTTCTCCGACGGGACCTTCCAGCGCTCCAGGGCCTTCCGGAACTCGGGCCAATTCCGCGCCCGGTCGAGCGAGAGCGCGGCGAGATAGCCCGCCGTGCCCGGCTCGCCGCCCACCCAGCGCAGCACCCAGACGCGATGGCGCTCGCGGTCCTCGTGGATCACCGGGCCGTGGCGGGTGAATTTGAGCTCGGCCGCGACCGGCTCCCGCCCCTTGACCGCGATCGACTCGCGCACCACGCGCATCGGCTCCCATCGCCCCTGGAAGCGGACCTCGTCAGGGTTGGCGGGATTCGTCTCCTCAACATAAAGATCCTGCTGATCGATCAGCGCGATCGTGAAGCCGAAGGCGGCGCGTTCGTTGTGCCCCGCGGCCACGCCGGGCAGGGCCGGCTCGCCGGCGCCGATCACGTTCCAGCCCGGCCCCACCAGGTGGACGAGGTAGCGCAGGCTGGGCAGGGAGAGATCGCGGTGGGGATCGTTCGCCAGCAGCGGCCGGCCGGTGGCGGAGAGGGCGCCGTCCACCACCCAGTTGTTGCTGCCGTTGGCGGCCGCCTGGAAGCGGAGCGGAGACAAGGCTGCCCAGGGGAGGCTGAGGACCTTCTCGTCGACCCCTTCGAGGCCGGCGTGCGGCTGGGCTTCGAGCGGGCGCGGCGGCTCGGCGGGCATCAGCTCGTCGGCGAGCTTCCAGCCGAGCTCGGTGCCGAGCTTGGCCCGCAGCACCTCCTGGCTGGAGTTGATGGTCATCCCGAACGCCGCCAAGCGGTTGAGGCAGACCTCGGGCGTCCAGGGCTCGGGCCGCACCCCAGCGAGCTCAAATTCGATCGGCAGCCGGTCGCGGCTCGCCGCGATGGCGGCGTTCACCCCGCGCACGAACGCCTCGATGATCCGCTTCGCGTCCGGGGCATAGCTCGCGTACTCGGCCGCGAGGTCCCCCCGGTAGCGCAGCAGCCGGGCGAAGCGGTCGCGCTCGACGGCCTCGGGCCCGGCGATCTCGGCGAGCCGCCCCTCCCCCGTCCGGCGCCAGATCTCGAGCTGCCAGAGGCGGTCCTGGGCGGCCACGAACCCCTGCGCCAGGAAGAGGTCGTCCTGCGTCTCGGCGAAGATGTGGGGCACGCCCCAGCGGTCGCGCAGCACCGTGACCGGACGCCGCAGGCCCGGAACGTGGAGCGTGCCCGAGGTCTGGGCGAGCACGGCCCGGGCGCGCGCGGCGAGGTCGGGCGCGGGAGCGGCGGAGATCAAACAGACGGCGAGCGCGAGCAGCGGGAGGAGGCGTTTCATGGGCGAAGGGTAGGGTGAGGCAGAAGGGCGGTCAACGATCGTCCTTGCTGAGTATCTTGATAATGTGACGCGCCAAGTGCTCCCTGATTTCCCGATGGCGCGGAACAGGCTGGGAAACACCCGTGGCCGGATTGCGATACCAATCGTGCTTCGCCCCATGACGAATCAGCACACAACCCAACCCTTCGATCGTCCTGATCAGGTCTGCCCGCTTCACGAGATCACGAGCTCGCCGACCCTGCGTATCCCCGGAATCTGATCGCTGCTGATGTCTTGATACAGATCCCTGAGGTGCTCTTTCAGGTCGTCTAGAGAATCGCCCTGCGTCCAGTAGTCCGGATACTCCTGGAGATACCCGATCCAGCCGCCCTCTTCTTCCCAATAGACGATGTTGACCCTCTGCATACGAACAACCTACCACGCTTCACGGTTACGATGTTGATGCCCAAGGTCCATGGCGAGCCTGAGTCGCCAGGGTCTTGAAGCGGGGTCCGAAACGGCGGGCATATCTTGAGCCTACCTGGCGCGTCCAGACCTGCGCGTCCGGACGCCGGGCGAGGAGGCGATCCGAGGCGGCGATCTCGTCACGGTCCACCTCGTAATCTCCGGTCTCGACGTCGATGAGAGCGAGCTTGCCTTCGTCCTCCGTGCCGAGGCGTGGCAGGACCTCACGCTCGTAGATCTCGTCGCCTCGCCGGGCGACCTCGTCTCGACTGTAACGAGGTACCATAGCCAAGGAACTATTCTCCTTTCGCGAGGACACCAACACGTTCACGGATGATTGTACCACCACTCGGAAGGCGTTTCATCGCTCAGGGCGAATCCCAAACGAACAACCGGATCTCCGGACCGTCCGCGGTGGCGCGGATCATCCGATCGAATTTCAAACCCAGCTTTTCGAGCAGCCTGATCGAACTGTGATTCTCCGGATTGGTGATCGCCACGATCCGCTTCAGGCCCAGAGCTTCCTTCGCATGCTCCATCACGGCGGAGGCCGCCTCGTAGGCGTACCCCTGGCCCCAGAACCCGGGCAGCAGAGCGAACCCGATGTCGACGTCCGCCAGGAAATCCCGCTTCACCAGACCGCAGATTCCAATGGGAACGCCCTCCCCTTTGAGGTCGG
>DASXJP010000232.1:0-36274 GCA_036497345.1 Thermoanaerobaculia bacterium | reverse complement strand
CGCCCACGACACCGACGATCGTCATCCAGGGGCCCTGCTTATGCTCTCCCAGCCAGATCCGCTTGCCGAGCGGGAGCTCGCCGGGCCAGAATTGTCGGACAAAGGTCTGATTTACGATCACGGCCAGGTCTTCTTGCTTGTTGAGCCCATCGCGAGCGTTGAAAGGGCGCCCCGCAATCAGGGGTATGCCCATCGCCTTGAAGTAGTCCTCGGAGATCACGCGCAAGCCCACCTCAGGGGCCGGCTCCGGCGTCGGACGCCCCTCGATTTCCAGATCCGAGGTGATGTCATCCATATTCATGGGCAAGCGGGTGGTGGCGCCTACTACCTCCACGCCGGGCAGCGCCGTAATGCCGTCGAGCAGGCGCTGATAGTAGGACCTGCGGGCTTCGATCTCCACATAGCCGTCATCTGGCAACGAAGTGCGCAGGGTTACCGCGTGATTGGCGTCGAAGCCGGGGCGGATCTCGATCAAGTGAAGGAAGCTCTTGGTGAGCAGGCCTGCGCCGATCAGCAGCACCAGGGCCAGCCCGATCTGCGCCACGATCAGCAGGTCAGCCATCCGGGAGGCGCCGCCGCCGAAGGTAGTGCCGCGACCGCCAGCCGCCAGGCGGTCACGGAGGTCCGCGCGGGAGATCCAGTAAGCCGGGACCGCGCCGACGACCAGCCCACTGAAAAGCGAAATGAGGAAGGAAACGACGAACACTCGGCCGTGAAGGCCGATCTCCGAGGAGCGCGGGAGCCCGGAGCTCAGGGAGAGGAGCACAGGTACCGCAAAGCGGGCGACGAGTAGACCCAATGCGCCGCCGAGCAAGGTCAGGAGCACGCTCTCGATCAGCGGCTGGCGGACGAGGGAGGTCCTGCCCGCGCCAAGAGCCGCGCGCACGGCCATCTCACGCTGCCGTCCCAGGTTCCGTCCCAGCATGAGGCCTGAGATGTTGGCGCAGGCAATGAGCAGCATGCAGCCGACCGCGCCCAGCAAGACGTACAGAGGCGCTCGGACCTCCCCTACCAGGGCATCCTGCAGCGGAATCACCGTAACGCTCCTGCCGGTATTGGTATCCGGGAACTGGGCCGCGAGGCGACGCGCAATCCCGGTGAGCTCCGCGCGGCCGGCGGGAAGACCGGTGCCCGGCTTGAGACGTGCGATCATGAAGAGGAAGGATTCTCCCCGCAGTGTCATCTCCTCGCCGAGGAAGGACGGCGGTAGCCAGATGTCGATGTCCTCGGCGGGAAAGCGCAGCCTTTCGGGCAGAACTCCGCGTACGATGTAGCTCGACTCGCCCAGAATAATCGATTTACCTATGACGCCGGGATCCCTGCCGAAGTGGTCGCGCCAGGTCCGATAGCTGAGGAGCACGGCGTGCTCGCCAGCCGGCAGATCATTCTGCGGCTCGAAGCCGGGTCCCAGCTCTGGCCTGACTCCGAGAACAGAAAGCAGGTTTGACGAGGTTATTGCGGCCTGCAACCGCGCGCTCTGGCCGCCCCCGCTCCAGTTGACCGCCCAGTCCGTGCCGACGGCTGCGATATCCGTAAAGCTGCCATGGGCTTCCCGCCGGAAGTCCCAAAAGTCGGCCGGCGCCACGGCGCCGCGGTCGCGACCGCCGGAACGTTTCGTCCACGCCCCGACTAGGCGATCGGAATCCTTGAAGGGCAGAGGCGAGAGGAGAACTCCGCTGACGACGCTGAAGATGCTGGTGCTCGCTCCGAAGCAGATGACGAGTGTGAGCAAGATGGCGCCGGTAGTGACCGGGGTCCTGATCAATCCACGCACTAAATATCGCACGTCCGACCACGATCCGAACATTCCCACTCTCCTCTGAGATGCAGCCCGTTGAGATGCAGCCCGTCTCCACCGGCCAGGTCGACTCCACCAATCCCGTCGCGAGTATACACTGAGTTGCGCATTTGCAACGGGGTGCAGGAGGCCAACGAGCCCCTTCCTTGTCCCGGGGCAAATCCACCCGGCCGGCGCCAGCTCTGGGGTCATTGACTGTCCGCGGCAGGCTCCATCCAGGCCTGCGGCAGCACGGCCAGGGCTCAGCCCAGGCTGGCGCCGCCGTCGACCTCGACGGTGCGCCCGGTGAAAAATTCGCATCTCACGATGTAGCGCACCGCCTCCCAGACGTCGTCAGGCGTGCCCATGCGTCCGAGAGGGATGGCCTTCACGAGGGCCGCCAGAGCCTGTTCGGACAGATTCGCCAGGAGCGGCGTGTCAATGACTCCAGGGGCGACGCCCCCCACCCGAATTCCGTAGTCGGCCAGCTCCAGCGCCCAAGTCCTCGTGCAGGCGTCGAGACCCGCTTTCGAAGCGGCGTAGTTGGACTGCCCTTGATTCCCCGAGCGTGCCAACGAGGAGATGTTGATGATCACCCCCCGCGTCCCCCGCTCGGCCATGCGCGCCGCCACCTCTCTCGTCAAGAGGTAGGGGCCGGTGAGATTGACGTCGAGCACCTTGTTCCATTGTTGGAGCGGCAACTTTCTCGCCTGTCCTTCGTCGATGGCAACCAGGCGCCCGTCCCGCAGGATACCCGCGTTGTTGATCAAGACGTTGATCCCATTGAGCTCGCGGTCTGCCCGCTCGACGAAGGCCATGACGGAAGCCTCGTTCGTCACGTCGAGGCCACCGACGATCAGAGTCCCTGGCAGCGCTGCCGCATCTGCCTTGAGCCGGCGCAACCCCGCCTCATTGACATCCCCGGCGGCGACACCGGCACCTTCCTGAAGAAGTGAGAGGACGAAATGTCTCCCCAGGCCCTGCGCCGCTCCCGTAACCACCGTTTTCGTTTCGGCAATTTTCATCACCACTCCTAGCGGCACGAGGTGGTCTCTCTCCACCTTGTAGCGGGCGCCGCGGCACCTGGAAGCACAAGCTTTGTACAACCCCCCTGTTTCGGCCCCCGGGTTACTGGTAATAGACGGCACAGTCACAACTGCTGCCAGCGGAGCAGTCAATGGAGTAGATCGTACTGCCGTCCATGGTTTCGAATACAGCCCCAGAACCACCCTCAGCGGAATAGCATCCTGATCGATCGTAGCCGCAGGCCGCGTCCGGGCAGGGCGAGGACGCCCGCGACCAGGGCCGTCGCCGGGAGAGCGGCGAGGGTGCGCGACAACGGCACCTTCGTGCCGCTAACGGCCCATGTACCGGCCGCCGAATTCGTTGTACCGGCGCCCCAGCGACTGCCACAAACTACTGATTGTATTGAGAAATTGGTCGGGACGCCGGGATTTGAACCCGGGACCCACTGAACCCCATTCAGGTACGCTACCAGACTGCGCCACGTCCCGACCGGAAAAGCGGTGTCTCAAGGCGATTTGGACCTAAGGAGGGTGAGTATCTCCCGCGCCTCCTGAAGGGCTTCCTCGATCCCCGAGAGGAGACGTTGTACCCGTTCGGCGGCGTCCGTGTCAACCCCGGAAGGGGGCTCCGGCTTGGGGGCGGGAGCCGCCGCGCGGGGCTTGGCGGGGGGCTTCGCGGGAGCGGCCGGCGGCGGCTCCGGCGCGGCGGCCTCGGCCGCCGTCTCCTCGTCCGGCTCGTCGGTCTCCGGCTCGCCCAGGGAGCCCGCGGCGAGCTCCCCCTCCAGCTTCTTCTTCGCCCCGGCGATCGTGTACCCCTCCTCGTAGAGGAGCTCCTTGATCCGCCGGATGATCTCCAGCTCCTTCTCGCTGTAGACCCGCTGGCCGGACCGGCTCTTGCTGGGGGTGAGCGCCGGGAACTCGGTCTCCCAATAGCGCAGCACGTACGGCTGGATGCCGAGCGCTTTGCAGGCCTCGCCGATCTTGTAGTACAGCCGCTTCTGGACCCGGACCTTCGCTGCCATCCGGGTCACTCGGGCTTACTGGGGAGGCGATCAGGGTGCATGACGTCGCGCAGCCGCCGCGCCGGCTTGAAGCTCAGACCCCGGTGCGGACGGATGAACATCCGCTCCCCGCTCACTGGATTGACCCCCATCCGCCCCGGCCGGCGGGTGACCTCGAAGGTGCCGAAGTTCTTGATCTTCACCGGCCGTCCGTCCGCCAGCGAGGTCTTCACGGTGCGGAAGATGGTGTCCACAATCTCCGCCGCCTCGTCCTTGGTCAGACCGCCATGGCGGTCGTAGACCACGTCGACGAGATCGGCCTTGGTGACTCCGGGGCGGGGCGTTTTCTTGATGGTCATGGCTGGCGCAAGGGCACCTTCTCGGCCTTCCAGGGGCTGAAGAAGTGGCTGAAGTATAGGGGATCAAACCGGCACGGGCAAGGGAGATTCCAGGCGTCCCCGACTCGGCATGCGCGGCTCGCCTCGAAAGGCGAACGATCCGCCCCGAAAGGCGAACGGCTCGCCCCGAAAGGCGGGTTGCCGGGATTCGGGGCGGACGGCTCGCCTTGAATCCGGCGCGGCGCAGACTTCGGGGCGGGTCGTCCGCCTTTCGAGGCGGATCGCGCACGCCGAAAGGCGGGTACCGCAGATTCGGGGCGAGCCGTCCGGGATTCGGGGCGGGTGGCACGTCCGGGGTGCTCACCCCTTCAGAGCCGTCTCATACCCCTCCCGGTACCGCCCCGCCACCACGTCCCAGGTCAGCTCCGCCTCGGCCTTGCGCCTCCCCCGCTCCCCCATCCCACGCCTCCGGGCCGGATCGGCGAGCAGCTCGCGGAGGGCGGCCAGGAGGGCTTGCGGGTCCCGCTCCGGGACCAGCCGGCCGGTGCGGCCGTCCTCCACCGCCAGGGGGATGCCGGAGATCCCCGACGCCACCACCGGCAGGCCGCTCGCCATCGCCTCCAGGATGACGTTCGGCAGGCCGTCCACGTTCCCCTTGCGATCGTGCACGGCCGGCAGGACGAAGAGATCCGCCGCCCGGTAGAGGTCCGGCAGGGTGTCGCGCAGCACCGGGCCCGGGAGATGGACCCGGTCCCCCCAGGGACGGGCCGCCGCGCGGAAGCGGTCCAGGAGGTCTCCGCCTCCCGCCAGGACCACCCGCAGCTCCGGGCTCTCGCCCAGGAGCGCGGGCAGGATCTCCATCAGCACCTGGAACCCCTTCTTGGTGGCCATCCGCCCCACGCCGAGCAGGAGAGGCGCGGCGTCCGGAATCCCCAGCCGCTCGCGCCAGAGGGGCCGCCGGTCCGGCGCGGGCGTGAACGCCTCGACATCCACCCCGTAGGGAATCACCCGCGAGCGCTCCTCCGGGAATCCCAGCGCCCGCACCCGCTCCACCAGCTCCGGCGAGCAGCCGGTCAGCAGGCGGGCCCGCCCGAGGGCCCAGCGGGCGAAGAGGCGCACGCCCGGCTTCTCCGCCAGGAAGACGTCGCTGCCGTGGAGCCCGATGGCGAACGGCACCTGGGGATCGACCGCAGCGGCCACCACCCCGTTGGGGACGATCCAGTGGGCGTGCACGAGGTCGTACCGCCGCCCGGCGAGCCGCCGGCGGAGGGCCTGGCGCGCCGCCAGGGCGTAGAGCGGCGCGGCGAGCGCGGCCCCGCCTTTCACCGTCTCGTCCGCCTCCAGGCTGCGGCCGTAGCCCAGCACCTCCCGCCGCTCGGGCGCGTAGCGGAAGGAGATCACCTCGACGTCGCCGTCGTCCCAGGAGGCCGGCACCCCCTCGGCGTGCGGCGTCAGCACGGTCACCCGGTCCCCCCCGCGCGCCAGGCCGCGGGCGAGGTCGCGGATGAACGGACCCGCCACGTCCCCCGCGAAACGGGGGTAGGTCTGGGTGAGGAAGAGGAGGTCTAGGGGGGCGCCGCCCCTCACTCCAGCCATTCCTTGATCGAATAGCTGTCGCGGCGGCGGAAGTTCTTGAAGGTGATCATCTCGCCGATCAGCCCGGTGGTCAGCACCTGGATGCCGAGCACCATCATGAGGACGCCGAGCTGCAGCAGCGGCCGGTTGCCGAGGTGCTGGCCGCCGAACCAGAGGATGGCCAGATAGGCGTCGATGCCGAACCCGGTGGCCAGCAGCAGCAGGCCCATGGCGCCGAAGAGGTGCAGCGGCCGCCGGGTGTAGCGGGTGATGAAGAGCACCGTGATGAGGTCGAGCAGCCCCTTGTAGAAGCGGTCCCAGCCGTACTTGCTGGTGCCGTGCCGCCGCGGGTGGTGGGTGACCTCGATCTCGCCCACCGCGAACCCCCGCCGGCTCGCCAGCACGGGGATGTAGCGGTGCAGCTCTCCATAGACGGCGATCTCGGCCAGCACCTCCCGGCGGTAGGCCTTGAAGCCGCAGTTGAAGTCGTGGAGGTCGACCTGGGCCAGCTCCCGCGTCACCCAGTTGAACAGGCGCGAGGGGAGGGTCTTGCTCACCGGATCGTGCCGCCGCCGCTTCCAGCCGGAGACGAGGTCGAGCTCCCGCTCCTCCAGGGTGGCCAGGAAGCGGGGGATCTCGTCCGGATCGTCCTGGAGGTCGCCGTCCATGGTGATGAGGATGCGCCCGCTCGAGTGGTCGAAGCCGGCGGAGAGGGCCGCGGCCTTGCCGAAGTTGCGGCGCAGGCGCACCAGCTTCACTCTGGGATCGCGCGCCCGGGCGGCCCGCACGCGCGCCGGCGTGCCGTCCCCGGAGCCGTCGTCGACGAAAATGATCTCGAAGCTCTTGCCCAGGCGCTCGAGCACGTCCGCCACCCGCGAGGCCAGGGTCTCCACGGTCTCGGCCTCGTCGCGCACCGGCACGATGACGGAGACGTCCAGCTCCGCGGGCTCGGGGGCGGGCTCCAGAGGACGGATGGGGATCGGCTGGCCGCTCATCGGGCGCCATTGTAGCAGGGGGCGCTGTGCTACCATCCCGCCGCTCGCCAAACCGCTATGAAGCTTCCCTTCTCCTTCCCGGGCACCCGACGCGATTCCGAGCCCGCGGACGAGCTCCCGGCCTCGCCGCCGTTCGAGTGCACCGAGCGCGAGATCGAGCGCTGGAACGCCGAATGGATCGAGTATCTGAAGCGCGAGTGGGAGCTCCAGCTCACCCCCTACACCGACTATCCGGACAAGCCGCCGCTCCCGGACTCGCCGCTCGGCCTGCTCCAGCTGAGGCTCGGCCACGGCTGGCCGATCGCCCTCTACGCCGACCGCGACGCCCTGGAGGGGCGGCGGGTGATGGAGATGGGGTGCGGCTGCGGCAACCTCGGCAAGCTGCTGGGCCGCTACGTGGCCCACTACCTCGGCACCGACTACAGCACCCTGGCGCTGAAGATCGCCCGCCTGGTCTCGCCGCCCAACTGCGCCTACGTCCACGTGGCCGACCGCGCCGGGCTCGCCCCCTTCTTCAACACGATCGACACGGTGGTGGGCCGCTACTTCTGGATCCACCAGAATTTCCAGCTCGCCGGCTGGAACCTGGATTTCCTGGCCCTCTTCCTCAAGCCCGGCGGCCGGCTCTACGCCGACTTCTACTGGCCCAACCCGGCGATCGAGCAGGCGGTGGTCTTCACCCCCGACCACGCGCTCTCCCGGGCCTACCCCTCGGCCACCTTCCGCTACACGGGGGAGGACGTCCAGCGGCTGATCGCGGGCCGCCCGTTCCGCGTCCTGCGCGAGGAGATCTCGCCGGAGACGCAGCGCCGCTACGTGACCTTCGAGCGGCTGGCCGGGCCTTGAGCGCCACCGGCCGCGGCTCCCTCTGGCTGTTGTCCGCCTGCCTCCTGCTCGCCCTGGGGGTCTGGGTCAATACCGGGACGCTCGCCCCCTACGGCGCCACGCTCCCCAAGCCCTACGTCCTGGAGCCCTGCCACTACCTGCTGAACATCGATCACTTCCACTTCAAGGCCACCTTCCTGATGCTGGACGGCGCCCCCCGCGACCAGTGGGGGTTCAGCTTGGTGCTGCGGCGGATCCTCTACCCCCTGCTCGCCTACCCCTTCATGAAGGTCTGGGGGTTCGTGGGCGGCGGGCTCATCGTCAACGTGCTGCTGGCGGTGGGATCGCTGGCGCTCTTCTGGCGCGCGCTGCGCCGCCGCCTGGGGGCCGAGCCGCCGCCGGCCCTGCTGGTGCTCCTCGCCACCTACCCGGGCTGGTTCTACTGGTCCGGGACCCCCTATTCCTACGCCATCATCGTCCCCGCCAGCCTGCTCTGCACGGTCCTGCTCTGGCGGGTGGAGACGCTGACCACCGGAGGCGAGGCCCTGCTGGCCGGCCTCGGCCTGGGCGTCCTGTTCACGGGGTACGACCTGCTGCCGTTCTTCGGCGCCGCCGCCGTGCTGCTGCTGCTCTGGCGCCGGCTCTGGGCCCCCTGCGCGGCGCTCGCCGCGGCCATGCTCCTGCCCTCCGTGGCCACGTCCGTCCTGCTCTGGCAGATCTACCGGGTGCCGTTCCGCAACAACAACACCGAGGCCTACTTCCAGGTCCTCAAGAGCTATGTCTCGCCGATCGACCTCCACGCCTGGTGGGCGCTGCTCCGGCAGCTCCCCCAGGCGGTGACGAGCAACGCTCTATACAGCAACTTCCTGTTCCTGCCGCTGCTCTTCCTGGTGGTCCTGATCGCCTCGCGGTGGCTCCCGCGGGATTCCCGGGTCCTCCGGCCGGCGGAGGTCTCGCTGCTGATCGCGGTGGTCCTGCTCTTCCTGTTCAACAACCTCGCGCCGCCCTATCCGGGCTGGCCGCTGCGGGGCTCCTGGGTGCCTCGCCTCTACCAGCCGGCGATGGCGGCCATGATCCCCGTCCTGGCATATTTCTTCGCCCGCGCCGCCCTCCTCCCCCGCTCGCTGCGGCTGGGGATGTGGACCGCCCTCGGCCTCACCCTCGCGTTGCAGGCCTGGGTGGTCTTCGCGCCGGTGCTGGGGGACGCGCGGCTCAGTGGCTACATCTACTGGCGCTTCTACGAGCACGCGACGCGGCCGTTCTACGTCGAGAACCTGGAGCGCTACGGCACCCGCCCGGTGGGCTTCTGCGCCAGCCAACCCAGCGCCCACGACAGCACCACGCACTGAATCACCAGCGTCGAAGGATAGAGGAACCGGTAGTCGGGCTCGGGCGTCGCGAGCAGATACGATAAAGAGAACGCCAGCGGTTGCAGGAGCGCCAGGGCCAGGGGCCGGCGGCCGGGCGAGGCCAGCAGGAACCCGATCCCGAGGACGTTCAGGAGGAACCAGATCAGGTGGCTCCCCACCAGCGGGCGGAGCAGCGGGCTCTGCTCCCCGGCCCACACCGTCGTCCGCGTCATCCATTCGCGCGCGGCCGCGAAACGGGGGTTGAGCCGCAGCCCGAATTCGTTGGCGTCGAGACCGCGATAGATCACCATGCGGGCCCCATTGGGATCGAGGAGCGGCGCGAACGCCTCGATCTTGACCCGTGCCAGGAGCCCCGGGAACCGCCGGACGGCATACAGGTACTCGCCGCGCAGCGTCGCCGCGTCCTCATCGCGCACCAGGATGCCGTGCGGGAAGGAGCGTCCCATGTCCCCCGGCACGTAGCGCCCGGCGAGATCGCCGCCGACGGCCTGGCGCCGGGCATAGGGGAGCTCCGCGCAGGCCCGCGCGTCCGCGGCGCAGACCCCCGCGAGGTCGAAGACCATCATCAGCCGCTCGAGGTGCCGCGGCTGGACGTCGAAGGCGGCGTCGATCGCCCATTCGGCCAGCAGGCAGGCGAGCAGCGGCACCAGGACCAACACCGCCCCCGCCGCGCGGCTCCGCCGCCAGAGGGCCGTGGCGAGGACCAGCCCGGTCACCGGGAGGACCACGATCGCGTTGTGTCGCGCCAGGCCCAGGAGGACGGCGAGGAGAGCCAGCACAACGACCCTTCCCATTGAGCGTTCCCCCTCTCCACGCAGTGGAGAGGGGGCCAGGGGGTGAGGCTTCGGAGGGCAGGACGCCGACAGGGCACGGAAAGACAGAGCGCACACCCACACCAGCAGCACCGCCGCCCAGGAATCCTTCCAGAAGGTCGCCAGATAGAACGGCAGCGGCGACGGCGGCAGGAGCAGGAGGAGGGCCACGCCGGCCGCGATCCAGTCGGCCCGCCGCGGCGGCACCGCGGTCCCAAAAATCGCCTCCAGCCAGGCCGCCGCCAGGGCCCGCACGCCGAGCAGCCCGGCCACGCACTGGACGAACGTCACCAGGCCGATCCCCCTCCCCAGGCGGAAGCACTGGTGGAGCACGATCGCCATCAGCGGCGGATGCCAGTCGTCGTAGCGCCCGGCCCAGGCCTGCCGGAACTGCGTCCACGAGTCGAACGACATCAAGGCGGGGAAGAAGATCCGCCAGACCAGCAGCGCGGCGCCGGCTACGAGGACGAGCGGGACCAGCTTCGCGAGGCGAGCCATGAGAGCAGCCAGGAGATCGTGACGCACTGCACCATCAGCGTGGACGGGTACATGAACCGGTAGTCGTGAGTTGGCGTGGCGGCCAGGTAGGAGAGATAGTAGCCCAGGGGGACCAGCAGCAGGCAGGCGAGGAACCGGTACCGTCCATCTCCGGACCGGAACGACAGCGCCAGCAGCACGGCCACCCAGAGGACGTTCACCGCGATCCAGACCAGATGGACCCCGCCGAGCCAGCGCCAGCCGCTCTCGGCCACCCCGGTCACCACCCCGCGCAGCCGCTCCCGCGCCGGGGCGAAGCGGTCGGCCAGCCGCAGGCCGTAGGGGTTCTCGACGATCGTGCCGTGGAAGAAGTACGAGGTCTGGTCGATCCCCAAAAGGGTTTCGAACGCCGCCAGCTTCACCCGCGCGAGCTCCCCCGGAAACCTGCGGACGGCGTGGAGGTACTCGGCGCGCAGCCGGGGATAGTCGAGCCGCATGGTCTTGTCGACCGGGCTCGGGTCGTCCCAGAAGATGAGCCCGATGTCCCCCGGCCGGTAGCGGGCGAGGCCGGCCTCGTCGCGGACGTGGCTCCGCGTCCACGGCAGCTCCGCGCAGAGGTCGCGGCCGGCGGCGCAGAGACCCACGAGGTCGAGCGCCATGATCTGCGAATCCGGGTGGAGCTTCTCGACCCGGAACAGGGCGTCGATCAGGGGGTTGGCCACCAGCCAGAGGGCCAGGGGAGCCGCGGCGAGGGCGAGCGCGGCGCGGCGTCCCACCCCCGCCCGGCGTAGCCCCAGCCAGAGCACCAGGCCGAGGAGCGGGAGGATCGCCACCGCGTTGTGGCGCACCAGCCCCAGCAGCGCCGAGAGCACGACCAGCAGCGCCACCCGCCGTGGCTCCGCCCCGCGGCGAAACAGGGCGATCGCCAGGGCGCCGATCCAGAGCAGGAAGACCGCCGCCCAGGCGTCCTTCCAGAAGGTCATCAGATAGAAGGCGAGCGGGCTCCACGGCAGCAGCAGGAGCAGCAGGACCAGCAGCGCCAGCCAGGCGGCCCGGCGCGGCGGGACGCGGTCGCCGCAGAGGAGCTCCAGAGACTCCCGGGCCAGGGCGCGGACGCCGAAAACCCCGGCCAGACACTGGGCCAGCATCAGCAGCCCGAGAGCGCCCCCCAGGCCGAGGACGGCGCGCAGGACGATCGCCATCAGCGGGGGCTGCCAGTCGTTGTATTGCCCGGTGACCGCCTGGCCGTATTGAATGATCGAGTCCTGGGACATCAACCCGGGGAAGAACAGTCGCCAGAGCGCCAGGGCGACGGCTACCGCGAGATAACCGGGCAGATCACCGGGCCACCGTTCTTTCCGGATTTCCATATGGGCCTTTGATATTGTCATTAAAGGTGCTGGAATCCAAAGACAAGAACCCGGAAGCTCGGGAAGGCGGTATTGACCGCCGGGGGGACCGCCGGGAGGAGCTCGGCCTCGCCCTTCTCGTCGCGGCCGGCCTCGGCCTCCGGCTCGCCTTCGTGACGGTCTTCCCCACCCTGCCGTTCTCCGATTTCCGCGGTCTGCTCGACTTCGCCCTGCGGATGCGGGACCTCTCGCCGACCGCCGGGGGCTTCTACTGGGACTACTTCAATCCGGGCCTGCCGTTGATCCTCTCGCTGATCCTGCGCGCGTTCCCGGCCGCGCCCGAGACGGCGGCCCGCCTCTCGACCGCGGTCGCCACCGGGCTCCTGCCCGTCTTCCCCTACCTCCTCTGGCGCGGCGTGCAGCCCCGCTGGGTGCGCCTGCTGGCGGGGTGGACGCTGGCGCTCTGGCCGGGCCAGATCGCCTTTTCCGGCGTCGTCGCCCAGGACAACTGGGTGCTGGTCCCCGTCGTCGCGCTGGGAGCCCTGGCCGTGCGCTCGCTCACCGGCCGCGAGAGGCACCCGGTGGCGGCGGGCCTCCTCTACGCGCTGGGCGTGGCCTTCCGCCAGGAGATGCTGGTGGCGCTCCTCCCCCTGCTCCTCGGCGCCGCTCTGGGCGCTCCCGGCGCTCCTGGAGAAAATGGGCGCCGGCGATGGCGCGGCGCGCTCCTCCTCTGCCTCCTCGCGGCCGGCGTGCCCCTGCTGCTGCTGGCCCTCCAACGCCGGGCGGCCACGGGCCGCTTCGCCCTCACCTCGGAGCATGGCGGCATGGCCGTCCTCGGCTCCTACGTCCCCGGCGCGACCGCCAACGCCTGGGGGAACCCGATCGCCTACATCGCCGCGGTCGAGCCGTCGCTGCTGGAGGATCCCGCGGAGATGCGACGGCAGGGAGTCCGGCTCGCCCTGCGCGAGGCGCTGGCGAGGCCGGCCTTTCACGCCGCCCGCATCACCGCCTTCACTCTCGACTTCGCCGTCAGCGCCGAGTCGTCCAACCTGTTCTGGAGCCTGGTGGCCCCGGAGGTCCTGCCGCCCGCCGCGCGGCCGCGCGCCGCCGCCTTCTCGCGCGTCGCGTACGACGTCCTCCACTTCGAGATGGCGGCCCTGCTGGCGCTCTTCCTGGCCGCCCTGCTCCTCGCCCGCCGGTCCCCCGCGGTCTGGCTCCTCGCCGCCGCCATCGCGCTCAAGGTCGGCATCCATGCCGTCACCGTGGCCCAGGGGAGATACTTCCTGGCGGCCACGGCGCTGCAGATCCTGGTGATCGCGCTCGGCGCCCGGGAGGCGGCCGGCCGGCCTTCCCGCCGGCCCGCGGCCGCGGCGCTGGCCCTCGGCGGGGCCGTCGCCGCCGGCGTCCTCGGGCTCGGCCCCCGGGCCGTCGCCCGGGTGAAGGCGGCCGACGTCGATCCGCCGCGCACCTACCGCTTCAGCCTCTCCCCCTTCCCCCGCGAGCCGCGGATCCTCGACTGCAAGATCGAGCGGGGCCGGCTCGTCGACGCGTCCGAGACCGGGGCCACGCTGGAGACCTTCGACCCCCACCCCTCGCCCGGCGAGAAAGCCGTCGCGGACTGCGTCTTCCGGGCCGCCGTCCCCGCCTCCCCCCTGGTCATCCGCCTCCTCGATCCGTATGCTCCCGGCGGATCTCCGGGACGGATGGTGCAGCGGGCGCTGGTGGACGGCCGCGAGGTCCTCGTTCATGACGTCGCCGCGGAGCCGGGGAGCGGCTGGACCGAGATCCCGCTCGGGACGCTCCCCCCCGGCCGGCGGACGGCGATCCGGATCGAGCTGGTGGCGGTCCAACCCGACCCCGGAATCCCCTGGGGACGGCAGGCTTCGACCTCTTTCGAGCTCGCGCACGCGCAGGAGAGACGATGACGCAGGCAGATCTCCAGGCTGATCTCCAAGCTCCGATGGACCTCGCCCCCCACGACCCCGCCGAGGAGCGCTACCGCCGCGAGCGCACCGCCCACTGGGACGCCGTCGCCCGCCGCCGGGGCCGCCTCGCCGGCGCCTACCACCGGCGCCTGGAGCGCGTCTACCGCTTCCTGATCCCCCCCGGCTCCCGGGTGCTGGAGATCGGCTGCGGCGAAGGGGACCTGCTGGCCGCCCTCCAGCCCGCCTTGGGCGTCGGCGTCGACCTCTCGGGCGAGATGGCGCGGCGGGCCGCCGAGCGCCACCCCCATCTCCGCTTCCTCCAGGCGGACGCGCACGAGCTCGACGGCCTCGCTGGGACCTTCGACTTCATCATCCTCTCCGACCTGATCAACGACGCCTGGGACGTCCAGCGCCTGCTGCGCCAGGTCGTGCCGCTCACCGATCGCCGGACGCGGGTGATCGTCAACTTCTACAGCCGCCTCTGGGAGCTGCCGCTGGCCCTGGCGCAACGCCTGGGGCTCGCCCGGCCGGTGCTCTATCAGAACTGGCTGACGGTCTCCGACGTCCGGAATCTCCTGCGGCTGGCCGGCTTCCAGACCATCCGCCACTGGCCGGAGGTGCTGCTGCCGCTGCCCATCCCCCTGCTGGCGGGGCTCTGCAACCGCTTCCTGGTGCGCTTCTGGCCGTTCAGGCATCTGGCCCTCGCCAACTTCCTGGTGGCCCGGCCGGCCCCCCGGCCGCTGCCGGAGGAGCCGGTGGTCTCGGTGATCGTGCCGGCCCGCAACGAGGAGGGGAACGTCCCCAACATCTTCGCCCGCACGCCCGAGATGGGGGCCGGCACCGAGCTCATTTTCGTGGAGGGCCATTCAAAAGACGGCACCTGGGACGCCATCCAGCGCGAGATCGCGGCCCACCCCGAGCGCCGGGCGCGCGCCTTCCAGCAGACCGGCAAGGGAAAAGGGGACGCCGTCCGCTTAGGGTTCGCCGAGGCCACCGGCGACGTGCTGATGATCCTCGACGCCGACCTGACCGTGCCGCCCGAGGACCTCCCCCGCTTCTACGAGGTGATCCGCGCGGGCCAGGGGGAATTCGTCAACGGCGTGCGGCTGGTCTATCCGATGGAGAAAGAGGCCATGCGCTTCGCCAACCTCCTGGGCAACAAGTTCTTCAGCCTGGCCTTCTCCTGGCTGCTGGGCCAGCCGATCAAGGACACCCTCTGCGGCACCAAGGTCCTGCGCAAGCCGGACTACGAGACCCTGGCCGCCAACCGCGCCTACTTCGGGGATTTCGACCCCTTCGGCGATTTCGACCTCCTCTTCGGCGCCGCCAAGATGAGCCTGGAGATCGTCGAGGTCCCCGTGCGCTACCGCGAGCGCACCTACGGCGAGACCAACATCCAACGCTGGCGCCACGGCTGGCTGCTGCTCAAGATGTGCGCCTTCGCGGCCGGGCGGATCAAATTCATCTGATGCTGACCCGCTGGCTGGAGCACCCCCTCACCCGGGGGCTCGACATCGACGATCCCCGCACCACGCACCTGCGGCGGCGCATCCTGGCCGAGAAGCGCTTCCTGCGCCGGATCTACGAGGAGTGGTACACCGCCATAGCCGCCTCCCTGCCCCCCGGGGAGGGACCCGTGCTGGAGCTCGGCTCCGGCGCCGGCTTCCTGGCCGATTTCGTCCCCCGTCTGGCGCGCTCCGAGGTCTTCTACACGCCGGGGATCGACCTCGTTCTGGACGGCCAGGCGCTCCCCTTCCGCGACCGTTCGCTGCGGGGGATCGCGATGACCAACGTCCTCCACCACCTGCCGCGCCCGCTCCGCTTCTTCGCCGCGGCGGCGCGCGCCGTGCGTCCCGGCGGCGTGGTGACGATGATCGAGCCCTGGGTCACCTCTTGGTCGCGCTGGGTCTACACGCGCCTCCACCACGAGCCGTTCCTCCCCGAGGCGCGCGAGTGGGAGATCCCGGCCGGCGGGCCGCTCTCCGGGGCCAACGGCGCGCTGCCGTGGATCCTCTTCCAGCGCGACCGCGAGCGGTTCGAGCGCGAGGCGCCGGACTGGCGGGTGCGCGCCATCGCGCCGATGATGCCCTTCCGCTATCTCGTCTCCGGCGGGGTCTCGCTGCGGGGCCTGACGCCCGCCGCCAGCTATCCCCTCTGGAAAGGTTTCGAAAGGGCGCTCTCACCCTTCGCCGGCCATCTCGCCATGTTCGCCCACGTGGTGCTCGAACGGAGGGAGACGTGAGCGGCGACCGCAAAGTCCACCGCATCGGCCGCCTGCTGACGCGGGTGCTCCTCGCGCCCGGCGTCCGCGATCTTCCCGGGGTCCGCAGCCTCTACACCCGCCTCTACGTTCTGGGCAAGACCCTGGCCGAGCCCCGCGAGCGCCGCTTCTTCCAGACCCAGGTCGAGCCGGGCATGGTGGTCTTCGACGTCGGCGCCAACCTCGGCTTCTACACCCTCCTCCTGGCCGACCGGGTCGGCCCACAAGGCCGCGTCCACGCCTTCGAGCCCGACCCCCTGAGCTTCGAGATCCTGAGACTCCGCGCCGCCGGCCGCACCAATATCGACATCAACCAGACCGCTGTGGGGGATCACGAGGGCACCATCACCCTCTACACCAACCGCTCGAACCGCGCCGACAACCGTGTCCACCCCTCCCTGGGCGCCGAGACCGCCGAAGCCGTGGACGTCCCCCTCACCACCCTCGACGCCTACTGCGCCGCCCGCGGGATCGCAAGGATCGACGCGGTGAAGATGGACATCCAGGGTGCCGAGGTGACGGCGCTGGAAGGATTCCGGAAGACGATCACGAATCTCAAGCCCCGCTGGATGCTGATCGAATTCTCTCCCGAGCACCTGCGGGGGGCCGGCTCGAGCCCTGAGGCGTTCTGGGGGATTCTCGGCGAGATGGGGTATGAGGCGTGGGGGTTCGGGGAGGGTGGGGAGGCGTTCCGGATCGGGGATACGGGGGCGTTCTCGCGGCGGTGGGAGGGGGGGTATACGGATGTTTGGGCACGGCGGGTCAAATCTCCGGAGAGGGGGCTGTGATAAGGAGCGCGCTTCCCAGATTTCGCAGAAGCCTTCTGCGAAATCGCACGGGGCGCGATAGCGCGACCTGTCAGGCCGCGTCGGATGAAAACCGCCTCAAACCTCAACCCAGGGCGATGCCCTGGGCTAAGGGAGGGCGGCCCGTTTGGGCCTCAACACACCCAGCCCCCCTCCTCCGAGACTGACGGCACGGATAACCCGCGGCGGCTTCAAGTCTCGTAATTCTGGCTCTGGAACCGAGTTTCCGATCAAGGTCTGGCTTGAGGCCCGAACGGGCCGCCCTCCCTTAGCCCAGGGCAACGCCCTGGGTTGAGTCGAGCCGGAATTGGGGTGGCGGCCTGAAAGGCCGCGCTAGACCAGATCTCTCACCAACATCAAGACCAACGGGACGCGATAATTTCAATCCCAGACGTACCTCTCATCATAAGGAACCTGATACCGCTTCAGAAATCGCCGATACTCCTCCTGGAACGTCGTCTTCCGATGATGCTCCGCCTGATTCTGGATGTATCGAGTCACCGCCGCGACGTTCGACTGACCGATGGAGAAGGCACCATAGCCCGCCTGCCAATGAAACTCCGCGAAGCTCGATCCCTTAGTCTTGATCCACTTGGACGAGCTGGTCTTCACCGTCTCCACCACCTGCGCAATGGTCCGGGTCCGTGACAGGCCGAACAGCAAATGGACGTGATCTTCGACCCCTCCCACCTGCAACGAAGGACAGCCGTCCTCGCGCAACACGGTGGCGAGGTAAGGATGCAGCTCGTCACCAATTTCGGGAGTCAAAAACCTTCCGCGACTCTTCGTGCTGAAAATCAGATGCACCAGGATACGGGACAGGGACTGGGACATTCGCGTTCTCCTTTCAGGATACCTCGCGCTCTCCACATCTCGAGGAGCCGGAACATATTCTACCTGGAAGGAAGAAGGAAGATAGCGCGGTCCTTCAGGCCGCATTGGAGGGCCCCGTCGACCTTCGACCCTCAAACCCCAGCCCCCCTCCTCCGAGACCGGCAGCCTGGAAGCCCCACGGAGGCTTCAAGTCTCGTATTCTGGCTCTGCAACCAAGTTTCCGATCGAAATCATGCTTGAGGCCCGAACGGGCCGCCCTCCCTTAGCCCAGGGCATCGCCCTGGGTCAAGGAACCGACGCGCTCATCTAACGCGGCCTGAAAGGCCGCGCTATCGCTGCACGATCGCGCCGGCCCGGTCCGGCGCCGGCTCCCTCACCGCCGGGTCACCGTCACCGTCCCCTCCTCGTCGGTCCAGGCCCCGTTGTTGCCCTGATAGGCGTCCTTGGGATCGCGCAGGAAGAAGGCGACATAGTCGGTGCCGGCCATGGCTCCCGGAGGTACGCGGATCGGTCCCACGTTCAGCATCTGGGTGGCTCCATTCGCGAGACGTTCTGCAGCCTTACTCCTTTACAGAGCCCTTCTCAATCAACGCCCAACTTTAAGGACCAAGCACGATTGCCAGATGATCCGCATGAATCGGTAACTCAATCGAATTACAAAAATTTTTTGCAGAGAAGATCGACAACGAGGAGCTTTAAACCATCCGGATCCCATGTCCCAGAGATGGTCCATTGTGGCTTCTGTGTCAACGAGCTATCTGGACAGGTAAAATCCGGACGAAAGCCAGAATCTCTCGGACGACGTTAGCCAGCTCCGCCTGCTGCCCTGCATGGCGCCTTACTGCGAGAGGAACGGCATTGCGTGGTCGTACCTCAATATCCCGCAACCATGGGATCTCATCCCAAGCACAAGGTTGAACAAGCAATGGAATAACCTGAGTCCCTCCGTCCAGATGGCGTTCCTGAATCCGAGGTAGCTCAACGCTGCGAATGAAGTCAGAGCTTAGGTAGTCGGCGGAAACAAGGAGAACGGCTATCTGGGCAGTATTGATCGCTTGGAGAATCGTGTCGCGAAACAGCTTCCCCGCTTCAATGGCCTGGTCTGAGAACACCCGCAAGCCTTCCTGGTGCTTGAAAGGCTCAAGATGAACCTCAAGTCTCCTGCTCCAGGCTACATCCTCGCGAGCATAGCTGATGAAGACCCCTGGCATCTCGGTACCTCCTGCATTCGGGAAGGACACACTTTCCCGAAGAAACTAATGAAGCCGAAATGTCTAAGGGGTAAAAGGAAGATACCAAGCTGTCGAAGGTTCTGTCAACCCTCTTCATCTTCATCAGGACATTGAACAGAATCTATGCCTGGCATAATTTGCGTCTATGTAGCCTAAAAAATATTGAAGTGCATGCCCCCATTTGTCTCCATCCGACCTACGCCGAATTGGCAAATACGTCCTTCGGAACTTTCTGCATAGCCGGGGCAACTATCCTTCATAAGCATAGGACTGCCCCTTGTCGTCGGTCACGTCGAGTGCCACCAAGCTCTTTACGGGGAATCGCATTGCTGTTAAAGCGCCTGAACCCACACCTCCGGATGCCCCGCCGCCAGCCGCTCCAGGTCGTCGCGGTCTCCGGTAAGGATGTGGGCTCCTCCCGCCTCCACAGCCTGAGCCACGACCAGGGCGTCGATCGTGGAGGATGAGCGGGCGGCCCCCAGAAGCTGGCCGGCGATACGGCCGTGAGCCTCTCTCGCTTCGGGTACCGGACCGACCGCCTTCAGCACACGGTTGATCGGAGCGTCGCGCGGTCCGCCACGCACGGTCTCGGCCAAGACGACCACCGGGATCTCAACCGTCGCTCCCATCTCCAGTGACCGGGCCAGGAATGCCCGCGCTCTCTGGTCTCCCCGCGCCAGAGCAATGACCGCTCCGGAATCGAGGATCAGTCTTCGCGGCGCTTGGCCATGCGCTCTTGGGGGGTGGGCCATTCCTGACGGACCTCCTCTAGCACCCGCGGATCGATGGGCCCATGCTCCTGCTCAAGCTCCGTGAGCAGGCCGGCCAGACGATCATGCTGCAACTGCTGACGCAAGGCGCGATTGACGTAACTCGACAGTCCCCGGGTCCCGACCACCTCGCGGGCTTCGGCGAGGAGCTCTTCGTCCAGGGTGAGGGAGACTTTCTCGGCGCGCATGCCTTATCCTACTCCAGGTAGGATTGACCCGCAAGGGCACACAGAAGAGGAGCCGAAGGCTGCGCTCTCCCGACGTCGCCCCCCGGCACGCGGCTCCCGGCTATCCCCACCCTGCTGAATGGTCAGACCCCACCCCGCGGCGAAGCGGAAGCAGGCCCTGAAGGTAGGGCGTCGCCGGAAAGATTTTGCGAGACTTTTCTTGATGCCTGAAGGTATCGGGAGGTCCGCCATGTACCGCAATCTCTCGCGTTTCTGGAGGGCCGGCGCGGCCGTCGTCCTCCTCACCCTCCTCTCCACCCTGCCGGCCGGCGCCGGTTACAGCTCCTGGACGGCACAAGGGCCCGACGGAGGCCTCGTGTCATCCCTGGTGATCGGGGGACGCCAGGACGCTCTCTTCGCGGGTCTCTTTGACGACGTCGTGAAGAGCGCCGACGGTGGGCGGACGTGGCGCCGGGCTTCCCAGGGGCTCTGGCCAGCCACCGGAATGCTCGGCAGCGGACCGTTCCATCTGGCCGTGGATCCCACCGACCCGGACACTCTCTACGCCGGCGGCAACGAGGGGATCTACAAGACCACCGACGCCGGCACGGCGTGGAGCCGGCTAGAGAACGACCTCGGCATCCGGGTCGTCCTGAAGGTGGCGATCTCGCCCGCCGCGCCCAGGACGGTCTGGGTGGCGACGGACGGGGGGCTCTACGTCAGCCGCGACGCCGGGGCGACCTGGCTGGCGGTCGAGGGCGGATATCCGGTCTCGCGACCCAGGGAGGCGGCCATCGCCACCTTCGACGTTGCCCCCGATCCGGCGCGGTCCGGCGTCGTCTACGCCAGCGGCTCGGCCGGGCTCTTCAAGACGAGCGATGCCGGAGCCCATTGGACCCGTCTCTCAGCGACCGGTCCCTACGTCCTGGCGATCGATCCCTCTCATCCCTGGCGGATCTACGCGGCCGGCGGCAACCTCTTGGGCGTCCTCCGCAGCGCCGACGACGGAGCCACCTGGACGCGCCTGGCCAACGAGATGAGCGCTCACGACGTGCGGGCCCTGGCGGTCGATCCCGTGACCTCCGCCATCTACGCGGCCGCCGCGCCGACGGCGCCGCAGCGCGTCTACCGGAGCCTGGACGGCGGCGACACCTGGACCGGCATGGGCTCCTCTCTGCCCGTGACATGGCCGTCCGCGTTCTCCTTCCACCCACGCCGGTCCGCGGTCGTCTACCTCGGCTCTCTGGCCGGAGTCTGGAAGAGCACCAACCGGGGGAGGACCTGGGCGCCCTCCAGCGGCGGGATGGTGTCCACGTGGGCCAGCGCGCTCGCCGTCGCGCCGTCCGATCCCCGAGTCGTCTATGCCGGCGTCAGCTACTCCGGAGTCTTCAAGAGCGCCAACCGGGGCGAGTCCTGGGGCCCCTTGGCGAGCCTGAACGCCGGGACCATCTCGGCGCTGGCGGTCGACCCGGCGGCTGCGGCGACCGTCTTCGCGGGAACCGACCGCGGGGTCTTCCGGAGCCTGGATGGAGGGAAGACCTGGCGTCTCGCCGGCAGCCTGGAGCAGGTGAACGATCTGGCCATCGATCCGGCCGCTCCCTCCCGGCTCTATGCCGCCACCCCGAAAGGCGCCTTCCGCAGCACGGACGGAGGAAAGTCCTGGACCCTGGCCTGGTCGCCGAGGCCGGGGCTGGACAACACGGTCTACCATCTGGCCGTGTCTCCGGGGCGGCCGTCCGACGTCTATCTCACCTCCCCCTTCGGGCTGTTCGCCAGCTCCGATTGGGGGGAAACCTGGGCGCGGATCTACGACCGCGTGGTCTTCGCGGTGGCGGTCGATCCATCGCGTCCCTCCATCCTTTACGTGAGCAGCGGCGGAGGCCCGATCACCAAGAGCACCGACGGCGGGCTGACCTGGACACCTGTCAGCTCGGGCCTTCCCCCCGTCACGCCCCTGAGCCTCGCGATCGATCCGGCTCATCCGGACATCCTGTACTGCGCCACCTGGCTCGGCGTGTTCTGGAGCACCGACGGCGCGGCGACCTGGAGCCGTCTGGGCGGCGCCTTCGACGGCCCCGTCCTCGCCGTGGCCCTGGACCCCTCGGGATCGACGACAGTGCACGCCGCCACCATGGAAACCGGCGTCTTCGAGCTGACCCGCATCACCCCGCCTCCGCCGGGCGATTTCCTGACCACCGACGCCTTCCCCGGTTTCCGCTTCAAGGTCCTGATCACCGAGCCGGGGCAGCCGGGCGTCGTGGGCCTCCAGGAGGTCAACTGCATCCCCCACACCCTCTGCGTCAGCGGCAAGGTCCGCCACCGGACGGACGTCCTCCTTCGGGTGGATGGCCCGCAACCGGACGGCTCCTTCTCGGTGACCGACGCGCGGCTCACGCACGCCCAGGTGGAGGTGTGGGTGGAGAGGCCGGCCACGGGGGACAAGCGGTATTATCGCCTCGAAGCCGTACCCGCGGGCGTATCCGACAAGGCCGCCCTGACCGGGAAATTCGCCTTCCCCGGCTCCTGAAAGCAAGTCCTGCCGGAGAAACGTTCGGGCCTCAAATCCATTGCCGCCACCCTCCCGAACGGGCGCGGGCCCGCCCCTTGGCGGTGACGGAACAGACCCTGAAGGTGGTCCGCCCTGATGAAAGCTCAGCGAGACTTTTCTTGATGCCTGAAGGCGTCGGGAGGTCTCGCATGCACCGCTATCTTTCTGGTTCCTGGAGGGTCGGAGCGGCCGTAGCCTTTCTGTCCACCCTTTTCGCCCTGCCGGCCAGTGCCGGTTACAGCTCCTGGACATCCCAGGGGCCCTATGGGGGTGCTGTTACATCCCTGGTGTTCGGAGGAAGCCAGGGGGCTCTTTTTGCGGCCGTATTCAACGGCGTCATGAAGAGCGTCGATGGCGCGCGTACGTGGCACCGGGTCTTGATGGACACTCTCGCAAGCGGACCGTTTTATCTGGCCGTCGACCCGGCCGATCCTGAAACGATCTACGCTGGCGGGCGCGAAGGGGTCTACAAAACCTCCGATGGGGGCGCAACCTGGAGCCTGCTGAATCTCGCCATCCGGGGCGTCGACAAGATCGCGATCTCGCCCGCGGCTCCCAATACGATCTGGGTGGGTGGCGTCGGGTTCTTCGTCAGTCGCGACGCCGGAGCGAGCTGGTCACCGGTCGCAGGCAGGTTCCCGGAATCATGGTCAGGGGATACCAGCGTCACCTGGAACGTCGTCGTCGATCCGGCGCGAGCCGGCGTCGTCTATGCCAGCATTTACGGCCAGCATTCGGCCGGGCTGTTCAAAACGGTCGACGACGGAGCCCATTGGACCCAGATCCTCGGCGAGGCACCCCATGCCCTGGCGATCGATCCCGTACATCCCTGGAAGATCTATGCTGGAGGAAATCTTCGTGGCGGAGCTCTCCGCAGCACCGACGGCGGAGCCACCTGGACCTCGGTGCTGGCTACCAACGCGTGGGCCCTGGCCGTCGATCCCGTGACATCGGCCGTCTATGCGGCCGACATACTCTGGGCACCACGTGGCTTTTATAGGAGCCTTGATGGTGGTGAGACCTGGGCCGACATGGGCTCCTCTCTGCCATCCTCGACGTGGCCCTACGACTTCGCCTTCGATCCACATCATCCTTCGACCGTCTATCTCACCTCGTCGACTGGAGTCTGGAAAAGCGTTGACCGGGGGAGGAGCTGGGTGCCCTCCAGCAGCGGGATCAACGCGACGATTTACGCCCTCGCCGTCGATCCGTCCGACGCGCGGATCGTCTATGCGGGCGGCGACTATGGAGGTCTCTTCAGGAGCACCAACCGAGGAGAGACCTGGACCACCCTGATCCCGAAAGGCTTGAGGATCAACGGTTTCTCGCATCTGGTGATCGATCCCGCCACGCCGTCGACCCTGTTCGCGACGACGGACGCCGGGCTCTATCAGAGCCTGGATCGGGGGGAGACCTGGCACCGGCTCGGCTCGCTGGACTATGTGTACGACGTGGCCCTCGATCCGGCGAATTCCTCCACACTCTACGTGGCTACCTGGTACGGTGCGTTCCGCAGCGTAGACGGAGGGAAGACCTGGTCCTCGGTATGGTCGCCGCTGGGGCCGGACCAAAGTAATTGGGTTTACCACGTGGCCGTGTCTCCGGCGCGCCCTTCGGATGTCTATCTCACCTCCACCTCCGGTCTGTTCGCCAGCTCCGACCGTGGTGACACCTGGACCCAGCTCCCTTATTCGAATGGAGAGACCATCGGGCTAACGGTCGATCCCGTGCATCCCTCCACCCTTTATGTGGGCAATCAGGATTCACTCAGCAAAAGCACCGATGGCGGGCTGACCTGGTTGCAGGCCGACTCGGGCCTCCCCACTTCAGATTCCATGACCGTCATCATCGATCCGGTGCGTCCCCAGACCGCCTATTGCGCCACATGGCTCGGTGTGTTCTGGAGCACCGACGGAGCGGCGACCTGGAGGCCCCTGGAAAGTACCTTCGACGAGCTCGTCTACGCCATAGCCCTTGACCCCTCGGGGCCGACGACCCTCCACGCCGCCAGTTGGGGAGAGAGAGGCGGCGTCTTCGAGCTGACCCAGATCACCCCGCCTCCGCCGGGCGATTTCCTGACCACCGACGCCTTCCCCGGTTTCCGCTTCAAGGTCCTGATCACCGAGCCGGGACAGCCAGGCGTGGTCGGCCGCCCGGAGATCAACTGCATCCCTCACGCCCTCTGCGTCAGCGGCAAGGTCCGCCACCGGACGGACGTCCTCCTGCGAGTGGACGGGCCGCAGCCGGACGGCTCCTTCTCGGTGACCGTCGCGCGGCTCACGCACGCCCAGGTGGAGGTGTGGGTGGAGAGGCCGGCCACGGGGGACAAGCGGTATTATCGCCTCGAAGCCGTACCCGCGGGCCGCTCCGATACGGCCGTCCTGACCGGGAGATTCGCCTTTCCCGGACCCTGAGAGGGCGCCGAAAAGGTAGCGCGGCTTCCAGGCCGCGCTACCACGCCCCCCGCCATGCCACAATCACGCATGCCCAATCCCACCGCACCCATTCCCTTCTACCTCTACCCCTACCATGTGGCCCGCCTCCTGGGGGCGAAGGGGCTGGACGCTCTGCTCTGGACCAGCCACGAGGGACAGCGGGTCCGCTTCGACGCCATCGCGCGGCTCTGCCCCCTGGGGGGACGGCGGATCGTCGACGCCGGTTGCGGACGGGCGGATCTGCTCGGCCGCCTCCTGGAGCTGGGGATCGCCCCGGCCCACTACACCGGGCTGGAGATGATCCCGGCCACCGTCCGGGCCGCCCGCCGGAAGCGGTATGAGCGGTGCAAGATCGTCCGGGCCGATTTCGTGCGCCAGCCGGATGCGCTCCGGGTGGGCGCCGACGTGGTGGTCTTCAGCGGCTCGCTGAACACGCTGACGGAATCGCAACTCCATCGCACCCTGCGCGCCGCCTGGGAGGCCGCCAGCCAGGCCGTGGTGTTCAATTTCCTCAGCTCCCAGACCTGGTGCGGCGAGGAATGGCTCACCTGGCACCGCCCCGCGACCGTGCTCGACTTCTGCCGGTCGCTCGGCGGCGAGCCCCGCTGCGACGAGAGCTATCTGGAAGGGGACTGTACGATCGCGATGACCCGGGAGGATTCATGCTGAGGCTCCACATGCTGCCCGCCGGACACGGCGACTGTC
The DNA here is from genome assembly GCA_036497345.1 of Thermoanaerobaculia bacterium. Lineage (GTDB taxonomy): Bacteria > Acidobacteriota > Thermoanaerobaculia > Multivoradales > UBA5704 > DATARR01. The sequence continues at coordinate 11,048 of DASXJP010000232.1, read as the reverse complement.
TTTGGCTGGAATACGGTGACCCTGGAAACCCCCGTCGCGTCCTCGTCGACGGCGGCACCAAGGGGACCTACAAGCGAGCGCTGCTCCCGAAGCTGCAGGCGCTCCCCGAGGAGCAGCGCCGGTTCGAGCTGTTCGTGGTCACCCACATCGACGCCGACCACATCGGCGGGTCCGTGGAGCTCCTGGCCGACCCGCGGTCCGGGTTCCGTCCCCGGGAGATCTGGTTCAACGGCTTCCGGCATCTGCCCGAGGAGCCCACCGACACCCTCGGCCCGGTCCAGGGGGAGACGCTGACCGATCTGATCCTGCGGTCCAAAGCCTCCTGGAACGGCGCCTTCGCGAAGCAGGCGGTGGTCGTGCCCCCGTCGGGAAGCCTGCCGCGGATCGAGCTCGAAGGGGGGCTCGTCCTCACGCTCCTCTCCCCCACGCCGGAGCGCCTCGCCAGCCTCAAGCCCCAATGGGAGGCCGAGGTGCGCAAGGCCGGTCTCGATCCCCGGCAGACCCGGCCCGAGGAGAGCGAGATGCGCGAGGGTCTCCGGCTCCTGGGCGGCGAGGGCCCGCTCGACGTGGACGCGCTCGTCCAGGCCCCGTTCGCGGAGGACACCGCGGCTCCGAACGGCAGCAGCATCGCGATGCTCGCGGAATTCGAGGGGCGCCGCCTGCTCCTCTCCGCCGACGCGCACCCCAGCGTGCTCAAGGCCGGCCTGGACCGCCTCGGCACCGAGGGAAAGACCGGCAAGACGGCCCTCGACGCCTGCAAGCTGTCACACCACGGCAGCAAGGCGAACACCAGCCCCGCGCTCCTCCGCTCGCTCGACTGTCCGGTCTATCTCTTCTCCACCAACGGTGCCTATTTCAAGCATCCGGACCGCGAGGCGGTGGCGCGCGTGATCAAGCTGGGCGGCGCGCGCCCAGCGCTGAGGTTCAATTACCGTACCGATTACAACGCCCCCTGGGACAGCCGGGCGCTGCGCGAAAAATATGATTATTCGGCCACCTTCCCCCCCGCCGGCGAGGAGGGATTGACGATCGAGTGGGAGTGATCCTCACTCCGCACACGCCTCCGCCACCTTCGCCGTATCCGCGTACTGCTCGAAGCGCACGATGCGGCCGTCGCTCAGCCAGTAGACGTGAGCGAACGCGGCCCGCATCGACTTTCCGGTCTTGCGGCAGGTGCCGCGGTAGGCGCCGAGCGCCACCACGTAACCTCCCGCCTCCAGCCAGCGGCCGACCTCCGCCTGCCAGCCGTCCCATTCGTCCGCCAGACGGTTGAACACCCGCTCGTAAACCGCTTCCGCGCCGACGAACCGGCCCCCTCCTGGAAAGCCCTCGTTCTGGATCCACTCGACCTCCGGATCGAGGATCTCCAGGACACGGTCGCCGTCCCCTTCCTCCAGGGCTGCGTAGAGGGCCTGGACGATCTTCAGGTCGCTGGCGGCGGCTGGCGCGTCGGAGACGGCGAGCACCAATCCGCAGCCCGGACATTCCAGGGCCCCGGGGGGAAGGCCCTTGTTGCAGAACGGGCAGACGCCGGCAGGCGGAATCTCGACGAGCCCGGCGGCCTCCGGCACCTCCTCCTGGAGATACTCGCGGTCGATCTCGCGGGCGCGCTTGAGCTCCCGCCGCGGCACGTAGAGGCGGCTCCGTCCGCCCCACTCCTCGAGCCAGGCGGGGATGCCCTGCGCCTCGCAACGCTTCTTCAGCTCCTCGGCCCAGATGAGGTGCCCGGCGTAGAGCATGGCGATCTCCGGATCCTGAGAGAGCGGCAGCTCCAACTCCTCCTCCGGCACCTCTTCCGGCTCCTCCTCCCGCGGCGCCCTGGCGGCGCCGGGCGGCACGGTCGGGGCGCCGCAATCGATACATTCCTTGATGTGTGGCTGAAATTCAGAGCCACACTTGGAGCAGACCACGTAGTCGTAATCCCGCGCCGGCACCGGACCGTAGTTGTCGAGATCCAAGACCGCCTCCTTTCGGAAGTCGCCGCTCTGGCGTGATTATCTCACCCTCCGGGGCCTCCGGAGCGGCCCGCTCCGTCCTTGTCTCTTTCTGAGTCCGGCAAGCACCCAGATACTTGAAGGCTGCAGGACTGTTTTCAAACCCCCTTGCCGGCGCGAGAGCGCCACTGGCGAGCCCGGCCTCCGTCTACCCTGTCGTCAGCCAGGGCCGGCGAACGCCAGAATCCCGATGTAACGGAGCTGTAACGGAGCTCATGGCTGACGATCCGAAGGAGAGAATGTGATGGGAATTCGGAAATCGACACGGAGTGGTATGTTGCTGTTCGCCTTGCTCGTCCTGGCGGCGGCGGTCCCCGCCCTCGCCCAGGACGTGATTTCTGCCGGGACCGACTCCTGGCGGACCCCGCCGGACGGATCGAGCTATACCGACCTCAACCTGCCGGCGGGCTTCCTCGACAAGGACTGCGCCGCGTTCCAGGGCCGGGTCATCCTCGGCGGGGTGCCCGTCGAGGCGTCGCCGAAGGATGCCTACTCTTACGGCGATACGCTGGTCGAGCGCCTGGAGGACGCGGTCTTCGACGCCAGGGGGGTGGCCCAGGTGAAGATCATCGTCCGCGGCCTGCACTTCCAGGGCGCCAACACGCTGAAGACGGATTGCGGTGAGTGGTCGGCCGACGTCGGTCTGGCCAAGCAGCAGTCGGCGACTGTGATGACCATCGTCCGTGAGGACGCCAACGGCGGCTACTTCCAGGCTCCGATCTCGGTCGATACGGTCTGGACCTTCACCCGCTCCTCCGACGGCGCCGTGCGGACGCTGGGCACGAGCAACATCCTGACCTCGGACGAGAAGAGCCCCTGGCAGGCGGGCACCTGCACCAAGGCCGCCGGCACCGGCACCCGCCGCCCGGCCCTCATCAACCCCAGCGGCCACGGCAAGCCGACGATGAAGATCGCCGCGGTCACGCACGGGTTCAATCCGGGCTACGGCCCGAATTGCCAGGTGAACGTCCTCTGCCGGGGCAAGCAGATCGATCCTTCGATCCACTGCTACTCGCCGGCGCCCTCCTTCCCGTCCTCCCCGTTCTGATCTTCCGCTCTCATCCCGGTGCGGTCCGGCCCTGCGTCCGGACCGCACCGAAAGATCTCCACGTAGCTCACGGTTCGGAAGGCAACTCGGGGCAGGTCGGGTGGTAAGCCTCGGTGCCGAAGAGGTCATGCCATTCGTTCCCGGTCAGGTTACGGCCAGCCTTCTCGCAGGCGAGTCTCTTCAGCTCATCCAGATGAAGGTTCCAGCGGCGGACGGTGCCTCTCGCGTCGGCGGAGACCAGCCAATGGCCGTCGGGGCTGAACGCGACGGCTCGAACTTCATCCTCGTGTCCCCGGAGAGTGGTAGGTTGTGAGATCGACCCTTGCTGCCCCAGGCTCCAGAGCCGTACGGTGCGGTCGCGGCTACCGCTCGCCAGCTTGCGGCCATCAGCGCTGAAGGCCAGGGCGATGACGTCGAGATTATGTCCCGCCAGCGAGGTGCTCCCCGGAGGGGTTTGCGCGAGATACCACAGTTGAGTCGTGCCGTCGGCGCACCCCGTGGCCAGGAATTGGCCGTCCGGGCTGAAGGCCAGAGCCATGATCCGGCCCTTGCGTGGTTCCAGCACTGTAGGACGCGCCTGAGAAGGCAAGGGCCAAGGCCAGACCCGCTTGCCGTCTGCGCCGGCGGTGGCCAACCAGCGGCCGTCGCGGCTGAAGGTCACTGCGGTGACCCCGCCCGGATGGTTGACCAGACGCTCCTCCGGACCTGTTGATGGAAGCTGCCAGAACCGGAATCCTCCGTCCGCACCGCCAGCCACCAGCCAGCGGCTTTCAGGGGAGAGCGCGAGCGCGGTGACACTCTCCGGGTGCTTTCTGGGCGCGAGCGGCTGTGGGGAGGCCAGATCGTGGAGGAGGATGCCCCCGCCCTTTCCTCCGCTGGCCAGAACGCGGCGGTCGGGACTGAAGGCGAGGGCGGTCACCGGCTCCTGCTGTAACAGGGAGACCAGCCCAGCCTCCTGGCGCTCCAGATCGCGGAGGAAGATCTTTCCGTTCGCTTGGCCAGCGGCCAGGGAACTGCCATCCGAGCTGAGCACAATGGCGGTGAAAGGCGCTCCCGGGGTGCGAAGGGTGCGCGGCTCGTCCGGATCGCCGGGGTTTGCCTTCCGGAGGTCGAACAGACGCGGCACCAAGCCTGCGCCGCCGGCCACCAGCCACCGGCGGTCGACGACCGCCAGCAGAGTTATCGGTGGACCCTCCCGATCCCACAAGAGTCGTTCCACCGCCGCGGCCGACCATTGCATCACTTTCCCTTGCCCAGAGAAAAACATTTCAGAGCCATCGCGGTTGAAGGTCGCCGCAGTGTACGCCAGGCCGGAGAGCTCCTTCACGGCGGTAGCAGGCGCCTCCAACTCCCAGAGGCAGACGGAGGATCCACCCCATCCGAGGAGCCGGGTTCCGCGGGGATCGATCTCCAGAGAGTCCAGCTTGCCCCCGCATCTGCCGAAAGCAAGCGGGGCCGTTTCACTCTCCTTTTCCAACCCGTGCCATCCGGTCACGCTCCCGTCCGCACCGGCGCTCACCAGCCAGCGACCGTCCGGACTGAAGGCGAGGGCGCGGGTCTCTCCTCCTGAGGCCGTGAGCTTGCGAATCAAAGTGCGGGAGCTGAGGTCCCACAAAATCACATCGCCGCTGCTTTCGCCGGTGGCCAGCCGGGGAGCCTGAGGATCGAAAGCGAGAGCCGTCGGGGTGCCGGCCAACTCGCCCACGGGTTGCGCCCCATGGCTCAGGTCGCGGACAACGAGGTTGTTTTCGCGAGTCACCAGCCAGTGGCCGTCGGGGCTGAATGGGGTGGATCCCAGCCAGTCCTCACCTTGCAGGACCCAGGAGGGATCCCTGGCCTTTTCCGGCAGATTCCAGACGCGTACGGCATCTTGCGCCTGGTCTTGATCGTCTTGCGTGTAGATCGCCACAAACCGCCCCTCCGAGCTGACCGCGATCTTGCTCACCCGGCCTTCCTGGCTTTTCAGGATCGTCGGTTTCTTTGCCGGGTCTGCCGCCGCCAGGTCCCACACCATCACCGTCCCGTCCTCGCCAGCAGTTGCCAGCCAGCGATGATCGGGGCTGATTCCGATGGCTTGGATATCATCGTGCCCCAGAGGCTTCCCCGCCGCCTTGGCGAGCGCCTGGCGCAGAGATTCTTCGGCCTCGAAAGCGGAGAGCTCCGGCTGCTCGGACGTCAGCCGCAGAGCTTCCAGGGCGAGGAGCAGGCTGGTCTCAGGCCGGTTGCCGAGCTTCGCAGCGGAGCCCAGCAGGAGGTTTCTCCAGGTGACCGCGAGTCGCGCTCTTTCCTCTCGGTGCCTCAGCGTATTGGAGCAGAAAGCAAGCACTGTCACAGCAAAGAAAGCTGCGATCAGCACCCCGACGACCTGGCGGAGCCGTCGACGCGAAAGCGTCAGCTTTCGGGTGTGCTGTCTCTCCTCCTCATAGCGCAGGGTCTGCTCTTCGGCCAGGGCGGTCTTGGTGTCGAGCAGGGCTTGGGCCTCCTCACGCCGGCGCTGCTCTGCCAGCTCGCTTTGGCGCAAGAATTCCCGGTCACGGTCGGCGAGCTCCTTGCCGTGATCCTTTGACCAGCTCTGCGCCCGATCCAGTTTTCCGGCGCTCAAGAGGTAGCCCGGTTCGCGGCCGTTCTTCTCCCAAGCGGCGGCTTCGTCAGCCAGCCAGTGACGAGTGAGCAGATCCTCCCGCTCACCGTTGATCCATGCCGCCAGCCCGGGCCATTCTCGCAAGAGCGCCTCGTGAGCGAGCTCGATGCCGAGTGGCTCCTCGCCTTGTCCTCCGGTGATTGCAATCAGGCGCTCGCCGGCCCATTTGTGAATGACCTCGTCGCCGAGCGCGGTCCCTGCCCAGGGCCCCAACTCGGACCACAGCGCCCGGCGGCGGGTATCGACCGTCCCTTCGTCCGGCCTCGCAACGCGCACCAATTGAGTGAAGAGACGCCTGGTGATCTCCTGGCGTTCCTTGTCGAACGCGTTGAAGATCCTGTCCGCTTTTTGGGCGATGGCTCCTACAACCCGACCGATCGTTTCGTAACGGTCGTAGGTCAGCACATTGCTGTCCCGCCCCTGGCAGAGCTCGGTGAGGGCGAACTCGAGCAACGGGAGATGGCCCGGCTGACCGGTCGCGTCGTCCAAGATCGTCGTAACCAGGCCCTCTTCGAATTGAAGGCCGACGAGCTGGGCGGGTCCCTTGATGGCCTGCTTCAACTCGTCCCGAGTCATCGGGCCGACGTTGATCACCCTCTGCTGGAGACGGTCGCTCAACTCGCGGCTCAGGCCGAGGGCGTGGCCATAGAGCTCTCCGCGCAGGCTCAGGAGAAGTGAGCAGCTCTCCTGGGGAGCCTGCAGGAGCATGTCCACGAACGGGCGCTGCTGCTCTTTGGGTGTGAGTGTGAGCAGCTCCTCGAATTGATCGACGATGATGAGCAGCCGATCCGTGCCACGGGACTTTGTCAGTACGCGGTTGACGACGTCCTTGAGCGGTACCTTCCCGGTCCTCAAATCTTCGGCAAAATCCCGGGCTTCTGCGAGCCGTTTCGGCTCCGTCAGCTCCGGCTCGAGCAGCGGGAGAACGCTGGCCGCCAATTTATGGAAGGGCTCGTCCTTCGGTGTCAAGGAGATGGCGCCCCAGGTGGCGGCCGGCGGGCGTTGGCGGCGTAGCGCCGGCAGGAGCCCCGCATGGATGACCGAAGACTTGCCGCTGCCCGAAGCGCCGACGACCGCCACGAGGCCACGCGTCAGAATCATTTGCAAAAGGTTATCGGCGAATTTCTTGCGGCCGCAGAAGAAGGGGGCGTCCTCTTCGGCGAAGGCCTTCAGACCCAGGAAGGGGCAGAAGCCCGTCAGGATTTCCGCACGCGGCGCGGGCCTTCTACCCCGGGCGGCCTCGACCAGCGCGCGAATGCCTTCCGGACTCGTGGGACCGTCCCGCAGATCCACCCAGGTGTTGTTGGAGATCAGGAAGCTGAGCTCGGGCCTGGCCCCTGGGAGGAGCACCGGGACCACCGGAAAGGCGCCTTCGCGGACCTGCCTCTCCAATGCAAACCCAATCTCCCGTTTCTGCCACTCGCCAAGGCCGGCAGGACCGAAAAAGACGGCGACGGCGCGCACGCCTCCCAGGGCTTCCTCGAGCGCCTGACCCCAGGGTAGTCCGGCCTTCAGGTCTTGCCGGTCCAGAAAGGTCGCAACACCCTGAGCTTCCAGAAGCGTCCGCACCGCACGGACTGTCTCAAGGTCCGGGCGGTGATAGCTGAGAAAGAGCTCAGGCCGCTTCGATCGGCTGGATGCGGATTTGGACCCTGGCACAAGTCACCCCGAGTGGCTCTCATCGCGCGCTTTGCAGTTTTCCCAAAAGTATTATAGACTTGATTTATACCGTCCAACGGAGCACGAGGGGCTGCCTGTCCAGCCCAGCCGATCCATGGTCTCGTCGATTCTATGCCGGATTCTCACGGGAGGCTTGCTGGCCGCCGCCCTCACTCTATCCTCTCTCGCCGCCGAGGAGCCGGGGCACAGCCTCGCGATGGCCGAGATCGCCTTCGCCGAGGGCGTCCAGGCGTTCGAGGACGGCGCGGACCCGGTGGCGGCGGAGAGATTCCGGGAATCCCTGCAGAACGATCCCCGCAACGGCACGCCCCGCTATTGGCTGGGTCTGACCTTACTACGGCTCGGAAAGGCGCGGGAGGCCGTGCAGGAGATCCAGGCGGGACTGGCGGCGCCGCGACCGGCCCAGGTCGAGCCCCGCCGCGCCCTGGCCGATCTCGGCGCGGCGCAGCTCGCCGCCGGGGACGCCCGGGCCGCCGCCGAATCGCTGGCGAAGGCCCTCGCCGGCAAGAACGACGATGCCCCCTCGCTCTACCGCTACGGCGAAGCGCTCCGGCAACTCGGCCGGCGCGAGGAGGGGGATGCGGCGATCGCACGGGCCGTCGGGATCGATCCGGCGCTCGCCTCCGGACGGATTCCCATCGCTGCCCCGGAGCCCTGGAGTGAGCTGCCGCCGATCGACCGGCGGCCCCTCTGGGACGGCCGGCTGGGCATCGCCTTCGCGGACGACTCCAATCCCAACCTGCTGCCGGAAGACCTCCTCCTGCCGATTCCCGGGCCGCCACCCCAGAAGCTGGTCAGCGGAGCGAAATCCGACAGCGTCGCCGGTCTGGACCTGCGGTTGGGTTTCCAACCGATCTACCAGCGGGACGGTTGGAACGTCGGTGCGAGCCTCGACGCCGGGCGGTCGTTCCATCGCGAGATCAAGTACCTGGACCTCGGACAAGCGCAGGCCTCCGTTCACCTGGCCTACGGCGCGGACCCGCTCGGTTTTCTGAGCGGACCTCTGGGCTCGACCCAGGTGCCGTTCGGCAACAGCCGGTATTCCGTCCTGCTCCAGGGGGGCGCGAGCTACTACCAGCTCGACGGCACCACGTTCCTGCGGACCTGGGACGGCGCGGCCTCTCTCACCCTCCGCCCGACGTCCGGCACCTCCACCCAGCTCGGCCTGGCCTTCTCGGATCGTGCGTTCTCCGACCGCGGCCTGGGAAACGCTCGCCGCAGCGGCCAGGATCTGATCCTGCGCCTCGACGAATCCTTTTATTTCACGCGCCACGACCGCTTTCTGCGCCTCGTGGCTCTGGCGGGAGATCGCAACGCGGGCCGAGCGTTTTCGGCCTCCTTCGTGGAAGGAGGGGCCGACCTGGCGCTGCCGCTGGCGCCGTGGTGGCCCAGGTGGAGCTTGCAGGCCGCGGGCTCACTGCGCAAGGACGACTTCAATCACCAGGAATCGAACCTGTTCAACCCGTCCGGCCCGCAGCGGAAGGACACCACCACGCGGACCACGGTCGCGCTGATCTGGGAATCCTCGGTTCAGCTCCGCTGGACGCTGCGCGGCGCCTATGTCGACCGCAACTCGAACGTAAAACTGGCGTCCTCTCTATCTCCCGCGCTGTCTGCTCTCGACTACACGCGGACCCTGGTCTCTCTCGGCGTGAGTTGGTTTTTCTGATGCGTGCCATGAATTCTCATCGGATCCTGGTCGGCTGGCTCCTCTTCTTCGGGATAGGCGCCTGGCCCTCGTCACCCGTGGCCGCCGAGGAGATCGGCAATGTGTACGAGGTCCGTTCCGAAGTGCTGGCGCTCGCGGAAGGGAAATCCCCTCGGCAACTGAAAAAGCACGATCCGCTGGAAAACGGCCTGCGGGTCCGCTTGACCCGGCGGGAGTCGTACCTTCAGGTCTTTCTCTACGATATCGGTCTATTGCGGCCCAATACGGAGATCCAGGACCTCCCGATCAAGAAACCACCCAAGATCGACGGCGTCATCCATCTCGCTGGCCAGGGCCGGCTGGAGATGGGGAACCCGAACCCGAGCCTCGTGAGCGGCATCATCACGACGGTGATCGTTGAGTGGGGAGATTTTTGGGCCTCGCTGCGCCCTGGGCGGAGCCATGACATCCAGGGCAAAACGCGAGAAGGGTCCCTGGAGTTCAAGGGTACCGCGGTGCGGGTGCTCGCGGACCCGGTTGTCGGCACCTTCGTGGCGGTGGACGAGGGCGTTGCGATCGTGCATGCCTTTGCCGGCGGTGACGTCGAGGTCACGTCGGGGCACTGGGTGTTGATACCGCCCGGTGGCGTGCCCACCCGCCCGGCGACGCTCGACAGCGTGGACATTCTGGAGGACCCGCCCCTCCTGCTTCGCGATTTCACGACCGGGCAGCCGGAGAGACCTCCCCAATGAGCAGCGCTCTTAAGACCCGGCCCCGCAAGGGTGCAATCTTCGTGCTCGCCGTCCTGGTTGCAGGACTCGGGGCGCCAGGGCTTCTGTTTGCAACCGAAACCATCCCCTGTAATGCTCCGCTCCTCGTCGCCGATCCCCCTCGCAGATCCGGAGCCCAACTGGGGTGGTCCCTCAGCCTGGACTGCGGATGGCTCGCAGCCGGCGCCAACCAGGACGGTGCGAAAGGCTCCGTGGCTTTGTATCAAAATCCTCAGCCGGTCGAGAAGCCGGTTCTTCCCGATCAGCAGATCGCACCTGCCGACCTTCAGTCTGGCGATCAGTTTGGCTCCTCGGTTTCGATCAGCGTTTCGATCAGCGGCACCTGGCTGGCGGTCGGCGCTCCCGTGGGCGACGACAAGGTCCAGGACTCTGGAGTGGTCTATCTCTTCAAGCTGGATGGATCGACCTGGGCTCAACAAGTAAAACTGGATGCCACGGATGCCAAGAAGGGAGCCCAGCTCGGCTTCTCCGTCTCGCTCAATGGAAATACTCTGGTCGTCGGCGCCCCGGGCGACTCGGACCGCGGCAGCAGCGCGGGCGCGGCCTATGTCTTCGAAATGCGGGGAGACGTCTGGACGCAGACGGCGAAGCTCCTTGCCGGCGACGGCCGGTCTTTCGATGAATTCGGCTCCGCCGTGGCGATTTCCGGAGACAAGATCGTGGTCGGCGCTCCCTTTGCCGACGATCTCACCGTGCACAAGAATTTCGGAGCCGCCTATGTTTTCCAGCGGAACGCGAACGGATGGTCGCTCGCGGATAAGGGCAAGCTGACAGCCGGTGCGTTTCGGCCGGACAACATCCAATTCGGCTGGTCCGTCGCGATCGGGAACGGCTGGATCGTGGTCGGGGCTCGCGGGGACGATCGGGGTGTCACCGACTCCGGGTCCGCGTACCTCTTCGAGCAGAATGCATTGGGCTCGCCGCCAAGCCTCCTCAGAGCGGACGATCCCAAGCCGGGCGCGCAATTCGGTACCTCTCTTCAGATCGACGACGACCGCATCCTGGTCGGCGCTCCCTTCGACGGGAGTAATGCAGGGGCGGCCTACCTCTTCGAGAAGCAGACGGCCGCGATCTGGCAGCCGAAATTCAAGTTTGTACACACGCCGGGCGGCGCCTTCGGGCAGTCTGTCGCGATCCTCGGTAGTAAGGTTTTCATGGGCGGCTTCGAGTACAACGTAGACGCTGCGACCCACGCCGGAGCGGTGTCGACGTGCTCTATCCCTGTCCCGGATAAGCCGGACCTGAT
>DASXJP010000231.1:0-13852 GCA_036497345.1 Thermoanaerobaculia bacterium | reverse complement strand
GCCACCTGCTCGCCAAGCTATAACGGAGAGATACCCATGAGTCGCAAGATCAAGCCAGGCCCACCCGAGGAAGTCGTCGTGTCGGTCCGACTAAGTCCCGAAGATCAAAAAAAAGCCTTTAGCATCATGATGAAGGTCCCTGAGATAAAGACTCTGGATCAAGCGCTCATCTGGGCGCTGAGCCAGCAGGCAAGCCCGCGGCTCTGGTTTCCAGCCTACGCCGAGCCGGCACGCAAAGTCACCGTCAAGCTCAAAGGCATCTTTGAAGAAGCCGAAGGGCGCCAGCTCACACCTGGAAAAGCACCAAGGGCGGGAAAAATGTAGCTTTGTCTTACGACCCGATCTCCTGCCCGAATTGCAGCAGGTACCCGTTGTTGTCGTAGATGGCGAATTCCCGCATGCCGTACTCAAAATCCTCGACCGGATAGCAGACCTTCGCCCGGTCCTTCACCTGCTCCCAGATCGCGTTCACGTCGTCGCAGCGGAGGTACAGCGAGCCGGTAAAGACAGGCCGCTCGAACGGCTCGTGCGCGTTGGGCAGGGCGAGCATGATCGTCACGCCGTCCCGACTCAGGCCGGCCCAGCCCCAATCCTCGTTCAGCGCGTCGCACTGAAAGCCGAGGATCCGGGTATAGAAATCCACGGAGCCCTGGAGGTCCCGCGTGCGTAGCATGGGGGTGAGGTTTTCGAGCTTCATGACTCGTCTCCTTCAGCCCCGGTACGGAGTTTCCGAAAAGGTGACCTTGTCTGGATAGTTGGCTTTGGCCAGGAGCATCCGGGCGCTATCAACGTTCGACCGCTTGTTGACGCTGGGCCCCATGCAGACTCCAGTGATCGGCAAACGCGGCGGGTCCTGCGGATTCGGGCTCAGCTCTTTCAAGCTGTAGTAGGGGATCAGGAATCCCCGCGACGCGGAACTTCGGGCGCACCGGCTTCGGCTGCGGCAAACTCTGAGGGTACGGAGTGAAGATGAGGCGAATCTCCTTCTCGCCCTCGAAGTCTTTGTTCTTGAACGTGGGAATGAAAAACTGAATCGCGTCGGCGGCGCGTTGCGCCCGCTCCTCCACCGGTTTCGCGGCGAGCCAGGGGTCATTCGAAAAGGCAAAATTGATCGCATCCCTCACGAGGCCCTCTTGTTGGCTCTCTTTGTAGAAGACTCTCCACAATCTGACCAAACCGCTTGTTGGCGAATCTGGGCCTGTGATGTAGGAGAACCCCTGAGGGTCCAGACTGATGGCGACCCCCGTGCCATTCGCGCTGTAACCCCGCCATTGGCTGAGCAGATTCCCGTGCTCACAGAAGCAACATATATAAACACCTTCAGGTGAAGGCTTCTTAAACAGATCGGCCAGAAGCTTGAGATAATTTTCCCGGTCGAGATCGTTCGCCCGTGCGAGCTCTTCCTGGATGACCTTGTCGACTACTTTCTGGCCGTGCTTCAGCTCCTCTTCATCGTTGCAGTACTGCGAATGCGTGAGCCAAAGATCATGGTTCTCAACGATACCCTGAAGGCCTGCGAGATCGGTGTAATGATAGATCTCCGTAAGATCTCCCTTGAAGAAGATCAAATCTGCCGTGTAGGAGCCGACCTGCATCAGGAACCGGTTGAGAACATCGATGTCGATCGACGGACGAGGCTTGGGGTCTTCCATGGATGGCTCTCTCCGGCTTCAAGAGTTACTTCAGGAAATCTATCACACTCCCACCACCTGCTCCCGCACCAGCTCCGCGCGAGGCACCGACCAGGGCCATGAAGGAGCCCGCCGGGATCTCGACCGAGACCTCGCGCGGCACCTCCAGGATCTCGTCGATGTGGTCGAAGTAGCCGTCGAGCGGCCACCCCACGGAATACGCCGGACGGAGGTCCCTACCATAGAGAGTGCGCAATAAGCAAAAGCGGGCCGGCTCCGTTTGACAGAGATTCTTCATGCACCTAGGATTCCGGTCAGGAGACGGATGATGAAGCTCGGCCCGGTATCGATACGGATCTCCCTGCTGCTCCTCCTCGCGAGCCTCGCGCTCGCCGGCTGCCGCGACGTGAGGTCCTTCCTCTGGCGGCAGACCCACCACCACGACGGCCATCTGCGTCACGAGAAGTCGGTGCGGCGCATGGGAGCCGCGTTCCGCCGTCCTGTGCCGCCGCCGCTGCTTGCGAAGCCTGGGCACCACAAGGGGAGGTGAGAGGAGGGCCCCCGCACGGGCGCGGACGGGGCGGGGATCAGGGCCGGCACAGCTTTCGCAGATATGCGAGCGTGACATGCGTATCCTCTACGACCACCAGATCCTGGACGCCCAGGTCCGGGGCGGCATCTCCCGCTATTTCCACCAGCTCGTCCGCACCCTGGAAGCTCGACATCTGGCCGAGATCCAGCTCCCTCCCGTCTACACCGACAACGAGTGTTTCCGTTCCCTCCTTGCCGAGCGCGGCCTGGAGAGAAACGGCTTCCGCTCCCTCCTCGTCCAAAAAATCCGACAGTCGGGGCTGCCGCGCAAAGAGATCGAACGCGCCTGGCGGCGGACGAAACACCGGCTGAGCCAGAAGGCCAGCATCCAGAAATTGAAGGAACAGAATTTCGATCTTTTTCATCCGACCTATTACGATCCCTACTTTCTCGACTATTTGCAGGGGAAGCCTTTCGTCCTGACCATCCACGACATGATTCATGAGATGTTCCCGGAGTACTTCAAGCCGGACGACCGGACGCGCGAGCACAAGGCGCTCCTGGCCCGGGAGGCGGCCGGGATCATCGCGCTCTCCGCGTCCACCAAAGCGGACATTCTGAGGTATTTAGAGGTCGATCCCGAGAAGATCGAGGTCATTCACCTCGCGAATTCACTGACGGGTGAGAGCGAGGAGATCGCCGTTCCCGGCCGCTACATCCTGCACGTCGGGGAGCGCTGCCGGTACAAGGGCTTCCAGACGCTCCTCGTGGCCTTCGCGGGTCTCGCCGCCAGGTTCCCGGACCTCCATCTGGTCTGCGCCAGCCCGAAAAGCTTCGACCGCTCCGAGCTCGACCTGATCCAGAGGCTGCGGCTGGCGGACCGCTGCGTGAGCCTGGCCGTCAACGACGCGCAGTTGACCTTCCTGTACCGGAACGCCGCCCTGCTGGTCTTTCCATCCCTCTATGAAGGATTCGGCCTGCCGGTCCTCGAAGCCTTCGCCGCCGGCTGCCCGGTCGCCCTCAGCGATACGAGCTCCCTGCCGGAGATCGCCGGCGACGCCGCCCTCTACTTCGACCCCACGAACGTGACCTCGATGGGAGGCACCCTGATCTTCCTGCTCTCCAACAACACCCTGCGCCAGGTCCTGATCCACCGCGGGCGGGAGCGGCTCAAGAGGTTCTCCTGGGCCACGACCGCCGAACGGACGGCGGCCGTCTACAAAAGATGCTTGTCCGGCGGCTCGCTGCCGGAAAAACCGGATCCGGTGGAGGTCGGCGGCAGGGACGCCGGCCCTTAAGCCTTCCCCAGGGCGCGCACCGCCTCGGCGCTCTCGCGGGCGAGCGCCCGGCGCGCCAGGGCCGCAGTCTATATCCCGGTGAGATAGCGATGCGGGTTGTCGCAGAAGATCTTGGGAGGCGCCGTGGACGGCGGCTTCCGAAAGTCAGATCCGCAGGAGTGGAAGTGAAAGCCTTCCTGCACCGGCATCCATTTCCTTCACCTATGCACCTATGCGATCCAGGGAACGAACGACGATCTGGTTCCATCGCTACCCGAGACCGGGGACCTCGGAGGAGGGGCTGCTCACGGAGCTGGCACGGCAAGGGCTCGAGTGCCATCCGCTCCTCCGCTCGTCGGAGCCATCGCACGGTCCGGGCCTGCTGCTCTTCGACGCCTTCACCCCCGAGCTCGCGGACTGGATCCGGGAGCGCAGCGGGCATGGCGAGGAACGGCTGCTCGCCGTGGGGACGCGCGAGGCCCTCTCCCGCGGCGCCGGCTGGCGTCTGCTCGCCGCCGGCGCCGCGGACGTGCTCCCATGGCCGGACCTCCCCGGCGCCGCGGAAACGATCGCCGCCCACTTCGCCCGCTGGGAGGAGGTGGACCGCCTCGTCGGCTCGGCCGTGGTGACGAAAAACCTGGTGGGCCAGAGCCTGGCGTGGCGCTCGGCCCTGCGGCAGATCGTCGAGGTGGCCCGCTTCAGCGCCTCGTCGGTCCTGCTGGGAGGCGAGAGCGGCACCGGCAAGGAGCTGGTCGCCCGCCTCATCCACACGCTCGACGCCCGCGAGGAAAAACGCGATCTGGTGACCCTCGACTGCACCACAATCGTGCCGGAGCTTTCGGGAAGTGAATTCTTCGGCCACGAGAAGGGCTCCTTCACCAGCGCGGTAGCTTCCCGCGACGGGGCCTTCGCCCTGGCGGACGGCGGCACGCTGTTCCTCGACGAGGTCGGCGAGCTCCCCCTCCGCCTCCAGGCCGAGCTCCTGCGGGTGGTGCAGGAGGGCGCCTACAAGCGGCTGGGGAGCAACGCCTGGCAGAAGACGCGCTTCCGGCTCGTCTGCGCCACCCACCGGGAGCTCCTCGGGGAGCTCGAGGCGGGGCGGTTCCGGCGCGATTTCTATTACCGGATCGCCGCCTGGACCTGCCGCCTGCCGCCGCTGCGCGAGCGCCGGGAGGACATCCCGTGCCTGGTGCGCCACTTCCTCCGCGAGCGCTTCGGCGAGGCGGCGCCGGAGATGGGCCCGGCCGTCCTGGACCTCCTGCTCGCCCGCGACTATCCGGGCAACGTGCGCGACCTGCGCCAGCTCGTGGGCCGCATCGCCCACCGCCACGTGGGGAACGGTCCGATCACGATCGGCGACGTGCCGGAGGAGGAGAGGCCCCGGGGCGAGGAGCACGAGCCTCCACAGGAGACGGACGACGGCTTTGAGGGAGCGATCCGCCAGGCTCTCGGCCGCGGCCTGAGCTTGAAGGAGATCGGCAACGTCGCCACCGACGCGGCGGTCCGCCTCGCGATCGAGGAGGAAAGGGGCAACCTCCGGCGCGCCGCCGAACGGCTCGGCGTCACCGACCGCGCCCTCCAGATGCGCCGGGCCGCCCAGAGGCGGGAGGAGGCGGACGCGATCGAGGAGGACTGAAACGAGGATCAGAAAGGAAAAGGATTTCCTTCCCACGGATCGCGGGCCGTCTCCGTGGGCGGCGCGGCGGCGGCCGGCAGGGCCCACGGACGGGCCGGGTGGGACCTCTCCCCCGCTCCGCGCATCAGCCGCAGGACGTTGCCGGCTAAAACCTTTCTCTCCTCGCGCACGGAAAAACCCAGCGCCCGGACCTTGGCGAGCTCGACGGCGGGATGGAGCCAGGGGCCGTCCGAGCCGAACAGGATCTTGCCCGCTCCAGCCCGCCGCGCCGCCTGCGCCAGGATGTCGAACCGGCGCACCCCCGAGGTGTCCGTATAGACGTTGGGATACCGCACCAGGGGATCGATCAAAGCGAGCTGGGCCCGCCAGTCGTCGGCGAAGCTCCCCAGGTGAGGGATGATGAAATTGACGTCCGGATACTCGGTCGCCAGCAAATCCACGGTCGAGACCTCGCCCATGACGTCGTAGAGCACGGGCAGGGACCACGTCCGCGCCGCTTCGCAGATCTCCCGCGTGATGCGGGCGTCGTGGCGATGGACTTTGATCCCCCGGAAGCCGTACCGCTCCACGGCCTCGCCCACCAGCACCCCGATCCGGCCGCGGTCCCGCGCCGGATGGACGAAAGCGAAGCCGTAGAAGCGGTCCGGCCAGCTGCGGACGATGCGGGCCACCCCCCGGTTGGCGACCCGGTAATCCGAGTGGAACGCGGCGAACAGGACGGTGCGGTCGATCCCCGCCGCGTCCGCCCAGCGGAGGTAATCGTCGAGGGGGGCGTTGGTGTCCCAGGGACCGGTGAGACCGTCCCCTTTTCCCGCGTGGCAGTGGCAGTCGATGATCATGGCAGGCTCCCGGGTCAACCCCGGAGATACGGGCTCTCCGCAAGGCGCTTGCCCCAATGTTGAATCGGCACCCAGTAATGGTTCTGGGCGTTGCTCTCGGTCACCGAGACATTGGGCAGTGCCCGCTTACGGAGCTTATCCGCCTGATTCTGTGTCGGCCCGCCGCGCAGGTAGTAGATGAAGAGTCGCGACTGCGGGTGGGCTCGCGCCCAGGCCGCCCAGCCGGTGGAGTCGACGTTCTGCGCGGCCGAGTAAGTACAGTCGAAGCCCCAGACTTCCTTGATGAGCGCGGCGTACCGGTTTTCCGATCGCGCGAGGCTGAGCATCGGGCGGCCGGCGGCGGAGTGCCCCGCGAGGACGATGTTGCGAATCGCGGGCGCCACCCCGCTCGACCAGTACGACGCCGTCGCGGCGAGCGCCGCGTCAAGGTACCGATCGAGACCTCCTGGCTTCAGCAGTCCGGCGGGCTCCCCCTTTGGACCCAGCGTCGGCGCGATCAGCACCGCGGCCTTGCCACTGGCGGCAAGGTGCTCCCGCAGCGGCCAGTACTTGTGTTTCAAGTAATCCCAGATGGACTTCCGGCTGCCGGGATGCCCGGTACGGAAGCCGTGAAGGTACAGGATGACGTCGATCGTGCGGCTGTTGCGATCCACGGCGGGCGGGAAATAGACCGCGCTCCATGGGCGCCACTCCGGCGTCGATCCCGCGCGCAGCGGAATTTCCACGATCTGCGTCAGCGCGGGCGGTGTTCGTTCTTCGCCCACTACGGGAGACGTGGCTCCCTTGATGAGCGACGTTTCATTCTGCACGGGTGTGGAACGGAGGAGCGGATTGTACTCCCAGTGCCAGGGCTCCGACCCGTAGGGGTAGAAGCCGAAGCGGACGGCGTTCCGCTTCAGCCACTGCCACGCTGCTGTCTTACGTTGCGCCGCCACATTTTCCCTGGCGTTTTTCGAGCCGAGATAGAGGTCTACGGCGCGCCCGCTCTGGTGGGCGCTTCCGCCGGGGGGCGCCACCCACAGGCGAGCCTTCTCTACATCACCTCCCGACCTCGCCAGAGCGCCCTTCCATAGCTCAGCCTGCCTGACCGCAGAGCGGTAACCAGAAGTCGGCAGCAATATCGGCGCGGCGATACCCTCCGCCCGCGCTGCTCTCTGCATCGCATCCAGAGCCTGCGCCGCCAGCCGGTGCAGGGGGACGCTGCCTCCGAATACCCGCGGCACCGCGACGAGGTCAGCCGGGTTCGGGTCTCTCTTGTTCCGGATGCGACCGCCGCCTGGCGACTCGACCGGGACGGGCTGGAAGGAGCCGGGCGCTCCCGGACCCGCCTCGCGCCCGCGCGGAGGGCCGGTTTCGAAAGTGAATTCCGCTTCGAAATCAGCGGCTGTGAGATCGAATCTCCGTTCGTTCATGAGAATTCCTCCTGGATCGCCGGACGAGCCGGGCGATGCTTGTGACGACTTGGTCGATCTCCCCCGCCTTGTGGTCCGTACGGAGAAGAAATGTGAGCAAAGGACCCGGCCGGCACCGCCCCTGCCGCAGAACGGCCTGGATTCCCTGGGTTTTTAACTGCCGGTCCAGATCCAGAGGATCGACTCCGACGGGAATCTCCAGGTTCTGCACCGGCGAAAGCCCGCCGCTGGCGATCAATCCGAGCTCCCGCAGTCCGTTCCGAAAGCGCTGGACGAGCCCGGCGAGCCTTGCCCGTAGCCGGTCCCCCCGCTCGCGGTTGATCGACAGAGCGGCTTCGGCGGCCCGGATCGAGGCCACCGAGGGCGGGCTCGAATAGATCAGCGTCTCGCTCTCCTGAGCGAACGAACGGACGGCCGCCGCCGAGCCCGCCAGCACCGCGAGAGGCGCCCCGAAACCCTTGGCGAGCGAGGAGAGGAGGAGCAGCCGTGGCGAGGAGATTCCCCAGAAAGCCGGCGATCCTCCCCCGCCCGTGCCATAGGGCCGGCCCGGCTCCGGATTCCGGCCGAGCAGCCCCAGGGCCTGCGAATCGTCCACCAGCAGCCGGCCGCCGTGCTCCTCGACGAGCCCCAGGTAGAGATCGAGCGGCGGCACCCGGCCGCAGTCCGGGCAGAGGCCGTCAGTGATCACCAGCGGCGGGAGTCGCCTCGACGCCTGAGCCTCCAGCCGGCGGCGAAGCGATTCCGCGTCCTGGTGACGAAAGGCGGCCGCCGGCACCCCGGCCGCCGAGGCCCTCTCGATCCCCCAGCGGCCCACGGGATAGAGATGCTCGTCGGCCAGGATGCGCACCGGCCGCCGCTGGAGCTGGCCGCCGAGATCCCAGAAGAGATGCAGGGTGGAGACCCCGAGCGTCGCGGCCTCCGTCCCCAGAAGCGCCGCGAGCTGGTGGGCCACCGGCCGCGAACCGGCCGGCGGCACCAGCGCCGCCGGCGCGCCCGCGGTCAGCCGTCGCCAGGGCCGCAGCTCCGCGGTCCCGTGCGTGAGACCGAGGTAGAGCGCCGAGGCGAAACCGGCCATCGGCGATCCCGCTCACCGGACCCCCTGCTGGGCGAGCCGACGCCGCAGCAGGACGGAGGGGAGGGTCGTATCCACCCGGTTCTCCCGCTCGGAGCTGGAGAGGCCGAGGTCGACCCCGGTGACCGCGCGGTAGGCATGGAGGTAGCCCTGAACCTCCGGCTTCCAATAGCGGGCCCAGTTCTTCGCCTGGTCCTCGTCGTTGACGTTGACCCAGTCGCCGTACCGGATGGAGAGGAGGACCTGCTCGCCGTAGACGCCGAGGTCCCGGAAGTGGGTGACCGGCGTGTCTCCCCAGCCGAGGAGGCGCCGCAGGGTGTCCGCCGGCCCCATCCACGACTCCTTGTAGGGCACCATGGCCCGCCCGCGGAGGAACTCCTGCATCTCCTGGCGGGAGAGGAGCCACTTCTGGATCAGCATCTCCACGCGCGCCGTCCACGGCAGGTCGCGGAACTGGTTGTGGGCGCCCTCGGCCAGGAGCATGTGGACCTCCTGGAGGCTGTTGAGGAGCGGGAAGCCGTCGGCGATCACCGTCGTATCGGCGTCCTGCTTGTAGAACACCGCGACCTGGCGCAGGAGGCTGTGGAACGCCTCCAGGAATTTCGACCGGTTGTCCGCCGGCCGCATGGTGGGGACGGCCTTGCCGATCAGCGAAAGCCCGTACTGGTGGCCGTACTCGTAGGACCGGCGCGCCACGGTGAGGCGGAAGGGCTCGTCCTGGACGTACCCCCAGAGGATGTTGGAGAGCGGGCGCAGAGGGCTCAGCTCGAGCTGGGTGAGCGGGTTGCGGTCGTTCGGAATCCTGTTCTGGAACCGCAGGCTGATGGCGTTGACCGCCTGCACGAGCATCGCCTCCTCGTGCCAGTAGGACCAGATGAGCTCGAGCAGGCAGGGGCTGGGATGGAAGGGGTCGCCGCTGACCAGCGTGTCGCAAAAAGGTTGCGACAAATCCTGCGAGCCGAGCGTTCCGAGAACGGTCTTGAGATAGGGGAGCGTGCCTTCGCCCAGATATCTGCTCAGCGTGGCCGAGATATCCGGGAGCGAAGCCGTATAGCCGAGGCGGCCCCTCTCCTCGGATCCGTTGTAGGAATCTTGGATGACAATGCCACAACGCAGGATCAGGAAGGCTTCGGTCGCGGCCTTGAGGACCTGATAGGCATCCACCCCGAAGCGCAGGTGTTTCCCCTTCCGCTCGTGAAGCAGGGCGGCTCCGAGAGGATCTTCCAGCTCGCCGGCCGTATTTTTCTGGCACAGCACGGTGTCGATGAACTCCTTGTACGCTTCGAAACCCATGCCATTCGTGCTGTTGCGGATCGCGACCCAGAGCGCCTGATCGTCGGACGGGTTGGATTGCGAGCGCTGGAGCTGAACTTCCACCGGACGGTCGAGCGAGACCGGTTCGGTGAGGCGGACATTGAAACTCTTCTCGTCGAGGTTATCGACCTCAACGTGCTTGCTTTCGGACAGGGACTCGCTGTCCAAGGGGCCGGGGGGTTTGCTGGTGTATTTGGGCATTGTTCTCTCCTTTCGTTGAAATCGTGATTCACGCGGCGATCGCCTTGGGCGCCCGTGCCGCCGCGCGCAGATCTCCCAGCGCCCGCTTGAGAGCCCAGTAACGGAGGATCTCCGCCACCGTTTCGCTCTCCTGCTCGGGAGTGATCTTGTGGTCCTGCTTGGCCTGGCCGAGCACGGCGAAGACCAGCGTGGGGGCCGCGGTGCGGGTGAGGGTCTTATCGCGCCGCCAAGCTTCATAAAGGGACCGCAGACGCTCGGGCTGGCGCTCGGCGAGTGGGAAGACCTGATGGAGCGCGGCCCCTTGCAGCGCCTTTGGCCGGTGATGGACGAGGAGCCGGATGAATTCCGGCATCGTCGCCTCGAGAGAGGCCAGGACCCGCAGACGGTCGGCCGGGAGGCCCGTCCTGGGATAGAACGACTCCCAGAGCCGGCCGACGAGCTCCCACTGCGGATCGGGATAGAGGAAATTCCCCAGGGCCGTCGAGAGCCGGACCCGGATCCAGGGGAAGGGGTGAGGATCGTCCGGCTGCACGCGGAAGACGAAGGCCCGCGGCAACGAGACGACCTGCATCAGCCCCTGGGTGGCGACGATCCCGAGCTTGGCGACCGACCAGAAGTCGGCGATGATCTCGGAGATCCACCGCTCCCAGAGCTGCCAGGCCGACCGCTCGTCCCCGCCGGCCCGCAGCCGGCGCGCCCGCAGGGCGGAACGGAGCGACTCGACGAGCTCGATCAGCGCCGCCCCCTGATGGCCCACCTCGTGGACCAGCGAGGAGGCGATGCCGCTCCCCACCATCCGTTCCCAGGGGATGCGGATGACCGCCACCGGATTCTCGCCGCCGCCGGGCAGGCGGGTGCGCGCCCGGCGGATGGCGGCCCCCTGGCCGCGGTCGAGATAGGTCAGGACCGGCGGCGGATCATAGAACCGGCTCGCGAGTTGGATGGCGTCTTCCGCCGCCACGTCGAGGCCCGCGAGCCAGACGCCGTTGTCCACCTCGCCGCGCAGGGTGAGAGCATGCGCGAAGATGTCGAACTGGGTGAGGCCGGCGTTGAACCGGAGCTTCAGGAACGCGAAGCGGCGCTGGGCCTCGGCGGGAGTCGAGGCTCGTCCCTCCAGGCTCTTCAGCCAGCCAAGGTAGCCCCGGACCCGCGCCCGCAGCTCCCGCCGGCCCTGGATCAGATAGTGCTCGATGGCCTGGGCCGCCTCGGCTGAGACGCCGGCCGCCGGCACCATCGGCACGATGAGCGCGAAGGGCTTCACCCGGGCGAGGCGCGTCAGCAGCGCCCGCGCTTCGAGAGCCAGGAGGTTGGCGACGGACGGCGGCAGAGCCATGGTCTCAGACCCCCAGCACCATGAGCACGTTGCCGCGGCGCACCCAGCGGCCCGACGTGGCGTGATGGCCCCGGTGATGCGGATAGCCGGCGGGAACCGCCACGACACCGTTTCCGGGCTGGCCGGGAGCCGGACCCTGCGGCGGCTGCGCGGTGGCCGCGATCTCGCCGAAGATCTCGGGATCGAGGTCGGCATCCCCCCCGTCGGCGTTGGGGTCGACGTCGACGTCGGCGTCGTCATAGGCGGGGGCGGGGGCAGGGACAGTGCGATCCAGGTCGTGCATGCGCCACCGGCGGTGCCGTGCCCGCCAGCGCTCGGGGTAATAGGAATAATCGGCCGGCACGGGCTGAGGGAAGCCGTTGCGGAGAAATCCCGGCGCGTGGCGCCGCGCGGCGGCCACCAGGGCGGCGCGGGCCACCCTGCGGGGGTGCATGGACCGCGGATAGCGGGCGGCCCTCATCGCCGCACTGCCAGCGAAGCGCACGTAGCGCCGGCTCATCTCGAATTCCTTGTCCTCGTTGCTCAACCCCTCGAGCTCGAGGCCGAATATCTGGCCCCCCGCGGCGGCGAGCTTGCCGCCCAATTGAGCCCCCATGGGGCCACCGAAGTAGCCACCGACCGCACTGCCGACGATCGGCAGAGCCGTCTTCGCGGCCTGCTTGAGCGCCCCGCCCAGGGCCTTGCCGACCGGGGAGTTGACGATCTTGCCGGCCACCTTGCCGACTTTCTTGAAGAGGTCGCCGAGGAACTGCTCCAGCTCCTGTTCGTTGGAGACCGAGAGCAGCTCGGCGGCCAGCTCCATTTCCTGCTCCTGGGAGAAGGGGCTGCCGCCCGTCTCGCCCTGAGCGCCCCATTCCGTCTCGGCCTCGTAGCTCTCGCCCTCCCCCTCGTAATCTCCCTCGCCCTCGTAGCTGTTCTCGTAATCGCTCTCGAAGATCTCTTCACCCATTCCGTTCATCGCGGTCTCCTTTCGATTAGATCGGTCGTCATCCTGACGAGCTCGGGAGGCCTCAAAGGGCAAGGGCTGTGCCATGGAAAAGCCCGGAAAACAAGGCTTTTCGCGAAGCGCGCTTCGCTTCGAGGGGATTTGGAGGGGGAAAAGGCGAAGCGGGCTTCGGGGGGAGCGCTCGGGGTTTCAGCCAGGAGAGGGATCGGGAGGTGAGAGGACCCTTATCCCTTCCCCAGGGCGCGCACCGCCTCGGCGCTCTCGCAGGCGAGCGCCCGGCGCGCCAGTCCCTGAGCGTCCGCCAGGGAAACGTTGCGAATGCGCGCCTTGATCGCCGCGATGCTCGGGATGCTCACCGACAGCTCGGTGACGCCGAGACCGATCAGGATCACCGCGCCCAGCGGCTCCCCCGCCACCCCGCCGCACACGCCGACCCGGGTGCCCTTCTCCGCCGCCGCGCGCACGGTCTGATCGATCATCCGCAAGACCGCCGGGTGCAGCCCGTCCACCTGCCGCGCCAGCAGCGGATGGCCGCGGTCCATCGCCAGCACGTACTGGGCGAGATCGTTGGTGCCGATCGAAAAGAAGTCGACCAGCGCCGCGAGCTCGGACGCCATCGCCACCGCCGACGGCACCTCGATCATGATCCCGGTCTCCAGCCTTTTGGCGCCCATCTCCCGCCGGACATCCTCGGTGATCGCCAGCGCCTCGCGCAGCTCGGCGACCCCGGAGACCATCGGGTAGAGGATCTTGATCGATCCGTGGGCGGAAGCGCGGAAGATCGCGCGGAGCTGCGTGCGGAACAGCTCGGGACGGGCGAGACAGAGCCGGATGCCGCGCACCCCCAGGAAAGGGTTTTCCTCGGCGGGCATGGGAAGATACGGCAACGCTTTGTCGCCGCCGGCGTCAAGCGTGCGCACGATCAACGGCAGGCCGCCCAGGGCCTCCGCCGCCTCCCGGTAGGCCGCGTATTGCTCCTCCTCCGAAGGCGCCGTATCCCGTTCCAGAAAGAGGAATTCGCTGCGCAGCAGACCCACCCCCTCGCCCCCCGCCGCCACGGCCTGCGACGCCTCCTTCGCCAGCCCGGCGTTGGCATCCACCTCGATCCGGACGCCGTCGGTGGTGACGGCCGGCTGGTGGCGGTCGCGGTGCTCCTCGTCGCACGGATGGACGAGCGCGCTCCGCGCGGCGCGCGCCGCGGCCAGATCCTCCTCGCTGGGGTCGATATAAAGGATTCCATGGTCGCCGTCCAGCACCGCCGGCACGCCGTCGCGCTGGTGCAACACCGCCGGCCCGGCGCCGACCACGGCCGGAATCTCCAGCGAGCGCGCGATGATCGCCGCGTGCGAGGTCGGCCCGCCGCCCGACGTGCAGAAGCCCAGCACGCGCGCTGGATCGAGCCCCGCGGCATCCGAAGGGGTCAGGTCCTCGGCCAGCAGGATCACCGGCTCCCGCGGCAGCTCGGCCTTCTCTTCGATCACTCCGCCGCCGAGCCGGCGCAGCACGCGCGCGCCGGCGTCGCGCAGGTCGATGGCGCGGCTGGCGAGCAGCGGATCGTCCAGCTTGGAAAGGGATTCCGCCTCCTCCTCGATCGTCTCCCGCCAGGCCCAGCCGGCGCTCTCGTCCCGCGCGATCCGGCGGTCGGCCCGCGCCAGCAACT
>DASXJP010000230.1:0-12367 GCA_036497345.1 Thermoanaerobaculia bacterium | reverse complement strand
AACATCACCTGGAACAGCGGCGTATGGGCGAGTTGCCGCCCCGGCTGAAGGGCCTCCACCACTTTTTCGAAGGGGAGATCCTGATGCGCAAAGGCCTGCAGGCTGACCTCGGTGGTCCGCTGGACCAGCTCGCCGAACGTGGGCGTCCCCGAGAGGTCGGCGCGCAGGACCAGTGTGTTGACGAAGAAGCCGATCAAGCCCTCGATCTCGATGCGGGTGCGGTTGGCGGTGGGCACTCCGACCACCAGATCCGTACGGCCCGAGTAGCGGGACAGAAGCACGTTGAAGAGGCTGAGGGCGACCGCGAACAAGGTGGTCTTGTTCCTCCTGGCGATGGCGCTCAGCCCAGTGCCGTCCTGCAAGGCGAATTCGTACACCGCACCCCGGCCGCTCAGGATCGTCGGCCGGGGCCGGTCGGTTGGCAGGGACAGCAGGGGAGGCAGGCCGGCCAACTGCTTGCGCCAGTAGGCCAGCTCCTCCTCGAGCCTGTCCCCGCTCAGCCAGTCGCGCTGCCAGATCGCGAAATCGACGTACTGGATCGGCAGCTCCCGCAACGGCGAGGGCCCGCCCTGGGCGAAGGCTCCGTAAAGCTCGCTCAGCTCCTTGAAGAAGATGCCGATCGACCACCCGTCGCTGACGATGTGGTGCATCGTCAGCAGGAAAAGGTGCTGCTCCGCCCCCACACGGAACAGGCTCGCCCGCAGCAGCGGACCGCTGGCCAAGTCGAAGGGGCGCTGAGCCCCCTCCTGGATCTGTCGCGACGCTTCCTGCTCCGCCTCGGAGGTGGCCAGGCCACCCAGGTCGATCAGGAGCACCCGGAAGTCGCCCGCGGGGCGAATCTCCTGGGTGGGATGGCCGTCGTGCTCCCGGAAGACGGTGCGCAGCGACTCGTGCCTGCGGACGATCTCGGCCAGCGCGGCCTCGAACGCCCGCAGGCTCAGCCGGCCCGAGATGCGAAAGACCGTGTAGATGTTGTAGAGCGGGGTGTCCGGCTCCAGACGATCCAACAGCCACAATCTCTTCTGCGCGAACGACAGGTCGAATGAGTTTTGCGGTCTAGCCATCTGGTCCTCTCCTCACTGCACCGCCAGTCGACCGTCGAGGTCCATCTCGGCGGCCACCCCTTGGATCGCGGTGAGAACGTTGCCGACGTGCTGCCAGAGCTCGAGCTTGCCGTCGAAGCACTGCTGGCTGAATTCCTCGGTAACCTGGCGGACCTCCCCGCGGTCGATCGCGGCCGCGAAAAGGCTGTCCTTCCAATTGCGTTGGACCGACTTGACCGTCAACTGGCGCACGTCCTTCGCGGGGCGCACCAGGCATGCGGCGACGATCAGCCCCGTGACCTCGTCGCAGGCGCGCAAGGCATAGTCCATGGGGGTGGTGGGGTGGACTCCGGTCCCCTCCGGGAAGTGGGCCTGGATGGCCTGGATGACCTCCTCGGGACAGCCGCGGGAGCGCAGGATGGGGGCGCCATTCCGGGGGTGCTGCTCGCGGGTCGGGTGGATCTCCCAGTCAAAGTCGTGGAGCAGGCCCGCCAGTCCCCAGAGGTCAGGATCGTGTCCCAGGTGCCCGGCATACCAGCGCATCGCGGCCTCCACCGCTTGCATGTGCCGCTGCAACCCCCTCTCCTGAACATGCTCCGTAAGGATCTGCCAAGCCGTTTCACGATCCATACTGCTGTCTCCTATTCAAAGTTGCCTTCGAGCCCGCCGGGTCCGCTGGGACGGCCCGGACTCCGTGTCCAAGGTCGAGGGTCTCAGGACTGAGATGCCAGACCTCCCGCACAGCCCCCATGAATGTACTGCTCAGCGTCTCCATCTGCAGCACGTTCAGGTCCAGCCCGCGAAGCGCCTCGACCGCCTCCGGCAGCCGGGCCGCAGGGCCGTCCTCGTCCGGCGCGAACAACAGGCCGAGACAGGGACCGCTGTGCGTGGCCACCACTCCGAGGGCTCCAAAACGCTCTCCGATCTCAATCATCCGATCGAGGTATCTCTTCGGATTCCGTTCCTGGTTCAGGACGGCGCTGCGGGTCGAGATACGGCCGAGCGCCTTCCAGTCTCCCCGCTCGAACGCCTCGATGGCCTGCGCGAGAAGCCTCTCATACTCCGTGATCTCCGGGGCGCTGAAGCCTCGGTGCCTCCGGTTGTACGCGATGGTGTCGACCTGCCCCCCCTCGTCGATGGCCACGACACGCAGGGGCGGTAGGTAGCCCAGCCGACGATACAGTTGGACCTTGCGATGGAGGAAGACCACGGTATCACAGTACATCACACCGTCTGATGGCTCAATTCCGCGCAGGAGGCTCATGATCAGCTCGGTGGAGATCGGCTGGTCCAGAGCTTGTAGGATCGCCACGATGACGGCGACCAGGTCTGCCGAGGAGCTCGACATCCCCTTGCCCTCGGGAAGGTCGCTATGGAGGGTCAAAGTCCCGCCGAGGCTCGACCCGAAATGGTCCAGCGTTTTGCGGGCGATCCGCAGCGCCTTCCACTTCGTGTCCGGGAAGACCTTCAACCCGCGGCGATCCAGGCTCGGCTGGAAGCAGGCCCGGGAGAAGCGGACGATCGGGAGCGTGATCAGGAAGTTGTTGTCGATGCCCGGGAGCGCCCCCTGCAGCAACTCCCCGAAGCTCCCGTGGGCGATGCCGTCGCCCCTGACGGCCGCGGCCGTCGATCTGCCTCGGGAGAGGCCATCCCTTTTGTCAGCAGCGCCCGCCATCTCTTCCTGCCTTTCTGGTCATCGCTGGTTGGTAAGCACGAGCAACGATCGGTGCTTCGAGCAGGGGCGGATCAGGGCGTCTTCTTGACCGTGAAGACCCAGCTCTCGTGGTCGTGCACGTAGTCGCGATAACCGACGTGGGGCGGCTCGGTCCAGCGTGAGAGCTCGATCGTCTCGGCGGCCATGTCGACGAGCGCCAGGAGGGTTTCGATGTCCTCGCGATCGTAGAATTTGCAGTAGAAGTCGAAGTGATCGATGTACTCTTTGGGAGCGATCTCCCTGATGTTGGGGTCGCTCACTTGGCAGTCGTTCATCGTCCACATGTTCGCCACCAGGTGGCCGCCGGGGCGCAGGATCCGGTACATCTCCCGGAGAGCCTTTTCCGGGTGGGTCAGGTGGCCGAGGAGATCCCAGCAGAAGATCCCGTCGATGGACCCGTCCGGAATTTTTATCGAATACGCATCGAGCTTGAGAAAGACCAGCCTATTCTCCAGGCTCTCGCGTTGGATGACTTTGCGAGAGATGGCGATCGCGTTGGCGGACGTGTCACCGCCGATCAGTATAGAAGCTCCCGGGGCCAGCGCCGGGAGATTGCGGCCGTCGCCGCATGGGAGATCTAGGACGATAAAGGCCTCGTTCGTCGCGAACAGACGCGCGGCCACTTCGGCGTAGGGGACGGCTGGATCGCCCCACAGGTTGTCCGCTCCGTTCGCGTAGGCCTCGTTCCAAAGCCTCTTTGCATTTTCATCCCGCATCAGATCGATAGCCATAGGGTCTCCTTCTTTTGACAACCCGCGGTACCAGGATTTGGATTGATCGACTCTTCAACTCGAGCGTGCTGCCGCGGCGGGGTGGCACCCAGCCGCGACATACATCGCCTTGACGCAACGGTGAGCGTCGGCGATGGGCCGTGACCAGACCCGCGGCGATGGAACGAGGTGGTTGTAGAAAATCGCGCCCTCGCACAAGGGCCCGAGCACCCATATCCGGCGGTCTGGTTCCCCCTTGGCGTCCACGAGGTGGAGGTCCGGGGTCACATCCGCTCCGGTGACAAGCCGGCTGTTGGGGAGGAACGGCCGGATGCGCCCCCGGCGTTGCAGGGCCTGGATAAGCGGGCTTGCGGAAGACTCGACGTTCGGCAATGGAACGCTCGCCGGGCAAAGCCAGTCGGCTCGCCGCGAGCACGGCTGGGCGAGAGCCGTCGACGTCAGAATCCAGCCTCCAGACCCGGCCTCCCAGGAAATGGCAGGGGACGGCCCGAGGGGCGCCTCCAGTACCCCGGCTTCCACCAGCGCAATCAGCTCTTGATGACGTTCGAACTGCGGCCCAACGACAGCCCGATTCATCAAGGGAATGGTCCGTCGGTAGAACTCTTCCAGCGAAGAGTCGGTGAGGCCCTTGAAGTCCACCGCGTATCGGACAGTGTCGCGGCACTGCCGGAAAACGTCGAGGGCGGCTTTCACCGGGCTCCTCGAGGTGCCAAGGGCCGCTTCGGCCAGGTCGCGCGCGATGGAGTCGACCAGCCACTGCTGATACGCCGCACCGTCGTCGAGCCGCATCCCGATGGCGCCATCCAGGGCCGTCATGGGATCGAAGACCCCAAGATCGTGGTCGAGCTCGTCCAGAGCACGTTCGACGTCGCCGGCCGACAGCCGGTTGCTGAGGTCTCGCTCTTCTTCTACGCCGGCCTGCCTGGCCTGACACTCCCGGTAGACGATCCGCATCTCGGTCAAGATAAGGGGCAGAACGTCGCGGTCGAAATCCAGCCTTCCGCCGCGGGCAGAGCGCAGCGCGTCTACGTTCTCCTCGGTGAACATCAGCGGACGGTGCTCGTGGTCGAATCGGCATATCTGCGGACGAGCCCGAAAAGGGACACCGGAGCGCGAGAGCAGGAATATGGTCGGCTCGTCGCCGCTGGGTTCGTATCGCAACTTCCCGGTCCTCTCAACATAGCGTCCGCCCCGCCCCCTCGTCAGCGTGGAGATGAGATCCATCGCCGTGAGGCCGAAGCCGGTGATCGCAACCGACTCTCCAGGCCGGATCCGGGCGACCTGCTCAGGGAGCGGGAAGGGAGGATGGACGAGCCGGCTAGCTTCCGGCCGCCGGAGATCCCCTCCATCGTTAGCCAGGTGGCCGAGGGTGAGAAAGACGTAGTCGACGGTCAGTTGGCTGCCGTCAGCGAGGGTGAGGCATCTGCGGTCGTCGGCTCCGGATACGATGTCAACGACCGTCGTCGGGCGCTTGCTCAGCTCGACGTGGTCCGGCACGCCGCCCTCGAGAGGCCGAAGGAACCAATCCAGGTATTCCCCCAGCATGCGGCGAGGGAGAAAGTCGTGGGGATGGATTTCGCGGCCGGTGGACCCGACCGAGAATCCGTCCTCCGCGATTTTCAGTCCGCGGGCGGTCACCCATTCGTACAGGCTCGGTCCTGGGTCGCAGGCCTCGTCACCGACCGTGAACCTGTCAGGAAACATCGAGACCTGGCCACACGTGGTGTTCAACAGGAGATAGTCGGGCTGGTCGGTCTTGTGAAGCCCGCACCCCTTGCAATCCGGATCGACGACCTCGATCCTGATCCGGCAGCCCGGCCTCCCCTTCCTCGCCAGGGTCAGTAGACGCTCCAGGACGCTCATACCTCGTGAGCCCAGACCGACGACGGCCACCGAAATCTCATCTCGACAAGCCCCGGCCTCGGAAGTCACCAGAAAATCCAATCGAGGTCCAGGCGGAGTAGAGATCGGCTCCGCTTCCAGAAAGGAAGCGTCAGACCCTATGATCGGAGGCATAGCAAGTGTAAGTATACACGAACGGCGCGCCTGTGCTCAAGAGGGCTTTCGTGCAAGTCCAGGTATCCATTAAGTCGATGTCCTGGTCGACGGGGGAGCTGGAGCGGAAAGGCGCTCCGGGGCACGGAGACGAGCGCCGGTCGGGAAAAGAGGAGCGGGCCCCCATAGGGGTCAGATGAAGGGCCTACCCCCTACGCCAGCATCCGCTTCAGCTCCTCGATATCCGCCGGCTTGGTGAGGTGGGCGTCGAAGCCGGCTTCGAGGGCGCGCCGGCGGTCTTCTTCCTGGCCGTAGCCGGTGAGGGCAATGAGGAAGGCGAATTTGAGCTCCGGATCGGCGCGGAAGGCGCGGGCCACGCCGTGGCCGTCGAGCCCGCCGGGGAGGCCGATGTCGCAGAGGACGACGTCCGGATGGAAGCTCCGCGCCTTCTCCACTCCCGAGACGCCGTCGAAGGCCACCTCCGCCTCGTGCCCGGAGAGCTGCAGCAGCAGGGCGAGGCTCTCGGCGGCGTCGACGTTGTCCTCGATCACCAGGCAGCGGCGGGACCGTTCCGGCGCCGCGGCGGCAGGGTCTCCGGCCATGGCTCTCTCCTCCGTTCCGGCCGCCAGGGGCAGCCGCATGACGATCTCCGTCCCCTGGCCCGGACCGGGGCTCGCGGCCTCCACCGACCCGCCGTGCAGCTCGATCAGGGCCTTGACCAGGGCCAGGCCGAGGCCGAGCCCGCCCCGGCCGCGGTCCGGGCCGCGCTCGGCCTGGCTGAACGGCTCGAAGGCGCGCGCGAGCAGCTCCGGCTCCATGCCGATGCCGGTGTCGCGCACGGTCACGGCCGCGGCGCCGCTCGCCGGCTCCCGCCGCACGGACACGGTGATCCGCCCCCCCGGCTCGGTGAACTTGCCGGCGTTGCTCAGCACGTTGCCCATCACCTGGGAGAGCCGCGTGGAATCGCCGTCGATCCAGAGCGGCCCGCCGGGCAGGTCGAGCTCGATCGCCAGGCCGGTGGCCTCCAGGTCCTGCCGCTGGTCCTCGACCGTGGCGCGCACCGTCTCGACGAGGTCGAGCCGCTCGCGCCGGAGCAGGATCTTCCCCCGCGAGACGCGGGCGATGTCCAGCAGGTCGTCCACCAGGCGGGTGAGATGGCGCACCTGCCGTTCGACGGTGACCAGTGCCCTCTCGGCCTGCGCCTCGCTCAGCCCAGGGGAATGCAGGATGTGCAGGCAGTTGCTGATGGGGGCGAGCGGATTGCGCAGCTCGTGGCCGAGCATGGCCAGAAACTCGTCCTTGCGGCGGTCGATCTCGCGGAGCTGGTCGGCCTGGCGGCGGAGCGCCTCTTCCGCCCGCTTGCGCGCGGAGACGTCGCGGTCGATCCCGGAGGCTCCGACCACCCGGCCGCCGGCGTCGCGGACCGGCGAGAAGGTCAGGGAGATGTCGATCCGCTGGCCGTCCTTGTGTACGCGGACCGTCTCGAACGGCTCGACCTTGACCCCCTGCCGGAGCTGCTCGAACACCGCCGCCATCAACGGCCGCTGGTCCGGGGGGACGATCAGGTCCAGCGAGCGGCCGACCGCCTCGCGGGCCGAGTAGCCGTAGATCCGCTCCGCCCCGGCGTTCCAGCTCGTGATGATCCCGTCGAGCGTCTTGCCGATGATGCCGTCCTCCGACGAGTCGACGATGGCGGCCAGCCGCTCCCGCTCCTCCTCCGTCCGCTTGAGCCGCGTGATGTCGAGATAGGTGAGGACCACGCCGTCGATCACGTCCTCCACCGTCCGGTACGGCAGGATCCGTTGCAGGTACCAGGCGTCCCCCTCCTCGCTCCACACCTGCCGCTCGCGGAGGTTGAGCGTGCGCAGCACCTCGCGGATGTCCTTCACCAGGTCGCCGCCCGGAAAGCGGGGGACGACGTCGGCGATCGGCCGGCCGAGGTCCCCCTCGATCAGCCGGAAGACCTCGACGGCGGCGGGGGTGAATTTCTTGATCCGCAGCTCGCGGTCGACGAAGACGGTGGCGATGCGGGTGCTCTGGAAGAGGTTCTGGAGGTCGCCGTTGGCGCGGTCGAGCTCCTCCAGCTTCTTCTTCAGCTCGGCGTTGACCGTCTCCAGCTCCTCGTTGACCGACTGCAGCTCCTCCTTGGAGGTCTGGAGCTCCTCGTTGGCCGACTGCAGCTCCTCGTTCATCGACAGGAGCTCCTCGTTGGAGGAGACCAGCTCCTCGTTCGAGCTCTCCAGCTCCTCCAGCGTCGCCTGGAGATGGTCCTTGGTGGCCCGCAGCTCGGCCTCCAGCCGGCGGACGATCGGGTCGTCGGCGGCGATCGCCCCCGGCTCGATCTCCGGTTGCGGGTCCCCCGCCGGGACCACCACGTCCTGGAAGACGACCATGAAGAGGCCGGGGTCCTCCCCCAGCTCCGGCATCGGCCGCACGATCACGTTCACCCGCTGCGTCTGGCCGTCCAGCTCGAAGGCGACGTTGTCGTGGACCACCGGCACCCGCGAAGTGACCGCCTTGTGGAGGGCCGTGCGCACGTCGAGCCGCAGCCCCTTGCGCGCCATGTCGATGACGTTGACCGTGGGGGTCCCCGAGGGCGGCTCCAGATAGCGCCCGGTGCGGGGGGAGAAATAGATGATCTCCCCCCCCTCGTGGACCACCACGCAGGCCGGAGCGTAGCTCTCCAGCAGGACCGCCTCGAAGGTGCGCGCCACCTCGAGCTGGCGGGGGACGGCGCGCCGCTGGAGGTCCTCGGTGGCGCGGAGCCCCAAGCGCCCCCGCTCGCTCAGGGGGAAGCTGAAGGGGGGGCGGGTGACCGTGTCGCGCGACTGGAAGAGGCGATGCTTCTTGTCGAGCGTGCGGAACAGCTCGGGCTGGCCGGCCACCATCTCGGAGGGCCCCAGGAAGAGGAACCCCCCCGGCCGCAGGGCATAGTGGAAGAGCGCGACGATCTTCTTCTGCAGCTCGCTCTCGAGGTAGATCAGGACGTTCCGGCAGGAGACCAGGTCGAGCCGCGAGAACGGCGGATCGGCGATCAGGTTGTGGAGCGAGAACAGGCACAGGTCCCGGATCTCGCGGGACACCTGGTACATGTTGCCGTGACGGACGAAGAAACGCTCGAGCCGCTCCGGGGCGATCTGCTCCGCCACCGCCTCCGGGTAGATCGCCTGCCGGGCCGCCTCCAGCGCCTGGGAGTCGATGTCGGTGGCGAACACCTGCACCTGGGGGGGCTTCTCCAGCTTCGCCGCGTGCTCGCGCAGCAGCATGGCGAGCGAGTACGCCTCCTCACCCGTAGCGCACCCCGCCACCCAGACGCGCACGAAGCCGTCCTCGTCCTTCCCCTGGAACAGGCGGGGAATGACCTTGTCGGCCAGGAGCGCGAAGGCCTCGGGATCGCGGAAGAAGTGGGTCACGCTGATCAGCAGATCACGAAAGAGCTGCTCGACCTCATGATTGTCGTTACTCAGCGACTCCACGTAAGCATATATCGAAGCGGCGCTCGACTCACTCATGCGGCGGCGCACCCGGCGCACCAGGGTGCTCTGCTTGTAGCGCCGGAAGTCGTGCCCGGTCTCGCGGCGCAGGATCGCGCAGATCTTGCCGAGGTGCCCCACGATCTCCTCGCGGAGCTGCTCGGGGCTCCCCCCCTCGCGCAGCCGCCTCTGGTGCTCGATCAGCCGGGCCGGCATGCGCTCGACGGCGGCGATGAGGTCGACCGCGCCGGTGAGGATGGCGCTGCGGGGCATGCTGTCGTAGCGGGCCGTCTCGGGCGCCTGTACCAGGGTCAGGCCGCCCCGCTCCTTGACCGCCTTGAGCCCGAGGACGCCGTCCGTTCCCGTGCCGGAGAGGATGATGGCGACCGCCTCGTCCTCCTGGTCCTCGGCGAGCGAGCGAAAGAAGCGGTCGATGGGCGAGCGCCGGCCGCGGACCGCCCGCGCCGGCTGCGATAGATACAGCACGCAGTCGTCGATGGTCAGCGTGCCGTGCGGCGGCATGACGTAGATGTGGTTCGCGTGGACCACCGTCTCTTCCTCGACCGTCCGCACCGGCATCGGCGTCAGCGGGGCGAGCAGCTCGGGGATGAGCGTCTCGTGGCGAGGGGAGAGGTGCTGGATGAGGACGAAGCCGAAGCCGGTGTCGGCCGGCATGTGGCGGAACAGCTCCCGGATGGCGTCGAGGCCGCCGGCGGAGGCGCCGATCGCCACCACCGGGCAGGGGTGGGAATTCGGGACCGGGGCCGCGCACGTCTCCATAGGCGCGCCGATCTCCTCCCCTCCCTGCGGATCCTTCAGGTCCGTCATTCGCTTCCCCTTCAGCCGGGATATTCCATGAGAGCCGTGATGAAGACGACTCAAGGAATCCAAGAACCGTGCCAATCGTGGGATCGACGGAGCGGGGGGGAGGGTCTCTGGTGCCGGAGAGGGGATTCGAACCCCTAAGCCCGAAGGCGGCGGATTTTAAGTCCACTGCGTATACCGTTTCGCCACTCCGGCGGCGGGGAAATTCTACAGGGACAGGGGCGCCTTTTACCGCCCCTTCCGTGGCGGGCAAGATGTGTGCTATACTTCCATTTCACCGAGCCCCAGGGGGGTCACCCCCTGGGGCTTTTGCTTTGGAGAGAATCATGACCGACGACGAATTCGTGCGCGGCTTCGAGAGCTGCACGTTGCCCAACTCCGCGTTCCACCACCGGGACCACATCCGCCTGGCCTGGATCTACCTGCGGCGCCACCCCGCCGTGACGGCCCTCGCCCGCCTCACCGAGGGGCTCCAGCGCTTCGCCGCCTTCAACGGCCAAGCCGACCTCTACCACGAGACCATCACCTGGGCCTACCTCTTCCTGATCCACGAGCGGATGGCCGACGCCCCCGAGGACGAGACCTTCGAGGCGTTCGCGGCGCGCAACCCGGACCTCCTCGCCTGGAAGCCCTCGATCCTCGACCGCTACTACGCTCCGGAGATCCTCCGATCCGAGCGGGCCCGGCGGGTGTTCGTGATACCGGGGGGCGTACAATAGCGGCGGAAATCACCGAGAGAGGAGGGTGCGATGCTCAAGGAATTCAAGGAGTTCGCGGTCCGCGGCAACGTCCTCGACCTGGCGGTCGGCGTGATCATCGGGGCCGCTTTCGGCAAGATCGTCACCTCGCTGGTGGACGACATCATCATGCCGCCGATCGGTCTGCTGCTCGGCAAGGTCGACTTCACCAACCTGTTCGTCGACCTCTCCGGCAAGCACTATCCGAGCGTGGCCGCGGCCAAGGCGGCGGGAGCGCCGACGATCAACTACGGCATCTTCCTCAATACCGTGCTGAGCTTCCTGATCGTGGCCTTCGTGGTCTTCCTCATCATCCGCGAATTCAACAAGCTGCGGCGGGGCGAGGAGAAGCCCAAGGCGGAGCCGGTGGTCAAGGAGTGCCCTTACTGCCTGTCGTCGATCCCCATCAAGGCCACCCGCTGCCCACACTGCACGTCGGAGCTCAAGGCGGCGTGAGGGACAGGGTCTGATCGACGTCGCGGTGATCGGGGCGGGGGTCGCGGGGCTCGCGGCGGCGGGCGAGCTGTGCCGGCGGGGCCTCCGGGTGGCCGTCTACGAGGCCCGGGACCGCATCGGCGGCCGTATCCTCACCCACCGGGACGCGCGCTTTCCCATGCCGCTCGAGCTGGGGGCCGAATTCATCCACGGCGAGGCTCCCCTCACCGGGCGCCTGCTGCGGGAGGCCCGCCTCGCCGACTACGACCTCGACGGCGATTCCTGGCTCGCCGAGCGCGGCCATTTCCGCCGCGCCGAAGGCTTCTGGGACGAGGTCGACCGCGTCTTCGACGCCATCGACGCCAGACGGAAGGACCTCTCGTTCGACGACTTCCTGGCCCAGGGCCCCGGCGGCAAATCCCTGGCGCGGGCCCGCGCGGCGGCCCGCACCTTCGTCCAGGGATTCCACGCCGCCGATCCCGCGGAGCTGAGCACCCTCGCCCTCGCTCCCCGGGAGGCGGGAGAGCCGAGCGAGGAGGCCATGCGGACCGGCCGGGTGATCGAAGGCTACGACCGCCTCTCGGCATGGCTGGCGCGCGATCTGGGGGACCATCTCCATCTCGGGACCCCTGTCCGGGAGATCGCCTGGGAGCGCGGCAGGGCGGAGCTGGCGCTGGAGGACGGCTCCCGGATCGCCGCGCGGGCCACCGTCGTCACCGTCCCCCTGGGGGTCCTGCAAGCGCCGCCGGACGAGCCGGGGGGGATCCGCTTCCGTCCCGATCCGCCGCGGCTGCGCCGGACGCTGGGCCTCCTGGCGATGGGCCCCGCCGTCCGCCTGGTGCTCGGCTTCCGTGAGCTCCCCTGGTCCGATCGGAAGGATCTCGGCCGCCTGCGGTTCCTGCAGACGAGGGACGAGGCCTTCCGCGTCTGGTGGACGGCCTACCCCCTCCGCCTGCCCGTCCTGGTGGCCTGGAGCGGCGGCCCGCCGGCGGCGGCGATCGAGCGCCGGAGCCCCCAGGAGATCGAAGCCGCCGCGCTGCGCGCCCTGGCTCGGCAGACGGGTCTGTCGCGCCAGCGGATCACCTCCCGGCTCGCAGGGATCTGGAGGCACGACTGGACCGCCGACCCCTTCTCCCGCGGCGCCTACAGCTACGCCAGGGTGGGCGGGAGCGAGGCCGCGAAGGCCCTGGCGCGGCCCATCGAGAACACCCTCTTCTTCGCCGGCGAGGCCGCGGACGAGGAAGGGAGGACGGGGACGGTGGAAGGAGCGATCGGGACAGGGCTGCGGGCGGCGAAGCAGGTGAGGCGGGCGTTGGGGTGAAACCGCCCCCATCGGCTATACTGCCCGCCCTGGGGCCGTTAGCTCATCTGGTAGAGCACGAGACTTTTAATCTTGGGGTGCAGGGTTCGAGTC
>DASXJP010000229.1:0-11335 GCA_036497345.1 Thermoanaerobaculia bacterium | reverse complement strand
CGAAGGCGTCCGGCGTGCCGAGCGTCATGCCGCGGCCCAGCTCCTCCAGGGTGACGCCGGTGAGCTGGAGCGACGTGCGCTCGCCGGCGTCCGCCCGCTCGCGCGGCTGGCCATGCACCTGGATGCTGCGCACCCTGACCCGCTCGCCGCGCGGCAGCAGCTCCAGGGTATCGCCCGGGCGGACAGAGCCGCTGGCCAGCGTGCCGGTCACCACCACCCCCAATCCCTTGAGATGGAAGGCGCGATCGACGGGCAAGCGGGCCGGGCGGTCCGGCTCGTCCGGCATGGCGTTCTTCGCCGCCAGGTCGAGCAGCGCCGCCTTCAGCTCAGGGATTCCCTCGCCCGTGGTGCTGGAGACGGGGAGGATGGGGGAGCCCGCGAACGGGGTGGGTGCCAGGAGCTCCTCGACTTCGAGCTGCGCCAGCTCCAGGAGATCGGGGGAGACGAGGTCGGTTTTCGTCAGGACCACCAGGCCGGCGGGGATGCCGAGGAGGGAGCAGACGGCGAGGTGCTCGCGGGTCTGCGGCTTCACCCCCTCGTCCGCGGCCACCACCAGCAGCATGATGCGGATGCCCCCCAGGCCGGCCAGCGCGTTGTGGAGGAAGCGCTCGTGCCCGGGCACGTCCACGAAGCCGAGCTGGAGGTCCCCCTCGGTCAGGTGGGCGAACCCGAGGTCGATGGTGATGCCGCGCGCCTTCTCCTCCGCCCAGCGGTCGCAGTCGATCCCCGTCAGGGCCAGCACGAGGCTGGTCTTGCCGTGATCGATGTGCCCGGCGGTGCCGACGATGACCCGGCGCATCAGCCTGCTTTCTGCGCCAGCACCTCGCGGGCGATGCGGTTGATCGTGGCGCCGTCCGCGCTCGATCCGAAGCGGGCGAGCATCTCCTTCATGATCGGCCCGATGGCGGCCGGTCCGGAGAGCCCCTTGGCGGCGACCGTCTCCTCGACGGCGGCGCGGATCTGCCCCTCGTCCACCTGCGCGGGCAGATAGGGCTCGAGCATCTTGATCTCGGCCTCTTCCTTGGCGGCCAGCTCCTCGCGGTTCCCCTTGCGGTACTGCGCGATCGACTCCTCGCGCTGCTTGATCGACTTGCGGACCAGCGAGACGAAGCCGGCCTCGTCCACCTCGCTCCCCCGGCGGATGCGCTCGTTCTTGATCTCCGTCAGGAGCATCCGCAGGGTGGAGAGCCGCTCCTTCTCCCCCGCCTTCATGGCGGCCTTCACGTCGGCCTCGATGCGTTGCTGCGGTGGTGTGGTCATCATGGGAGGGGATTATAGAGGGAGGAGGCCTATATGATCTCCGTCGTGAAACGCGCCCTCCTCCCCCTCCTGCTGGCCCTGGCGGCCTGCCGTCCGGTCCTGCCGCCGGCGGACGACGGCCGCGTCCGGATCGCCGTCAGCGTGCCGCCGCAGGCCTATTTCGTCCGGCGGATCGGGGGGGAGCACGTGCAGGTGGACGTGATGATCCCCCCCGGCTACTCCCACGTCGACTATCCGCTCACCCCCCGGCAGGTGGCGGCGCTCAGCCGGGCGCGGCTGTACGTGGCGGTGGGGCACCCCGCGTTCGAATTCGAGCGGATCCAGCTCGCGCCGGTCCTCCGGGATCTCCCTGGCCTCCAGGTGGTGGACATGTCGCGCGGCATGCGGCTGATCGCGGGGGAAGGGGAGGGCGAGGAGGACGAGCACGGCCATGCCGCCGGGGACCCGCACGTCTGGGTGGCGCCGGAGACCGTGGCTGTGGCGGCCCGCAACATCGCCGCCGCTCTGGAGGGGATCGATCCTGCCCACGCCGCCGAATACCGGGCCAACCTCGCCCGCTTCGAGACGGAGGTGGCCTCGCTCGACCGCGAGATCCGGGCTCGCCTGGCGGACAGGCAGGGGGACCGCTTCATGGTCTACCACCCCACCTGGGGGTATTTCGCCCGCGAATACGGGCTCCGGCAGGTGGCGATCGAGGCCGAGGGGAAGGAGCCGAGCGCGCAAAGGCTGATCCAGCTCATCGACCGGGCGCGGCAGGAGAGGATCAAGGTGGTTTTCGTCCAGGCCGGCTTCCCCCGCAAGAGCGCCCAGGTGATCGCCGAGGCCGTGGGCGGGCGCGTGCTGGTGGCCGATCCCCAGGACCCCGACTGGCTCGGCAATCTCCAACGGGTCTCCCGCGACCTCCAGGAGGCTTTGCCCCATGGTTGATCCCAAGGGAGGGCCTTTGGTGGAGGTCCGCGACGTCACCTTCGGCTACGGCCGGGAGGTGGTGCTCGATCACGTCAGCCTGGCCATTGAGCCCCGCGACTTCCTGGCGGTGATCGGCCCCAACGGCGGCGGCAAGACGACGCTGCTGAAGGCGATCCTGGGGCTGGTCCGCCCGTGGTCCGGGGAGGTGGTCTTCCATCTCCCCTCGGGGAGCGATCCGCGCGGCCGGCTCGGCTACGTGCCGCAGTTCTCGACCTTCGACCGCGACTTCCCCTTGCGCATCGCCGACATGGTGCTGATGGGCCGCCTCGGCCGCCGGAGCGTCCTGCGCCCCTACTCGCGCGAGGACCGCGTTGCGGCCGACCGGGCCATCGAGCGCCTGGGCCTGGCCGGCGTCTCCCGCTCCCACGCCTCCGAGGTCTCGGGGGGCCAGCTCCAGCGGGCCTTGATCGCCCGCGCCCTGGTTTCCGAGCCGGAGGTCCTCTTCCTGGACGAGCCCACCGCCTCGATCGACGCCGAGTCGCGCGAGACCTTGCGCGAGCTGCTGGAGGATCTCAACCGCGCGATCCCCATCGTCGTGGTCACCCACGACGTCACCTCCCTCGCCCCGATGGTGCGGCGGATCGCCTGCATCAACCGGAAGCTCTTCTACCACGGCGGCCCCGAGCTCTCCCTGGAGGTGATGGAGGAGGTCTACGGCTGCCCGGTCGAGCTGGTCACCCACGGCGTGCCCCACCGGGTGCTGCACGACCACCACCATTGACCATGCCCAGCTTCCTCGACGCCCTCTCCTACGAATTCCTGCGCAACGCCCTCTTGGCGGGCGTGCTGGCGAGCGTGCTCTGCGGGGTCATCGGCACCTTCGTGGTGGTCAAGAAGCTGGCCTTCATCAGCGACGGCATCAGCCACGCGGCGTTCGGCGGCATGGGGCTCTGCTTCTTCCTGGGAATCGATCCGCTGCTGGGGGCCATCCCGGTGGCCCTGGCCTGCGCCTTCGCCCTGGGCGCGGTGGACCGCGAGACGATCCGCTCCTACGACGCCCTGATCGGCGTGCTCTGGGCCGTGGGCATGGCGGTGGGCGTGGTCTTCGTCTACAAGACGCCCGGCTACGCCCCGAACCTGATGACCTACCTTTTCGGCAACATCCTCCTGGTGACCCGGCGCGACCTGCTGGCGATCCTGATCCTGGCGGTCTCGGTGCTCGCCACGCTGTTCCTCTTTTTCAAGGGGATCGTGGCCGTGGCCTTCGACGAGGTGTTCGCCCGGGTGCGCGGGCTCCAGGTGCGGCTGCTGATGGCGCTGCTGCTGGGAATGATCGCGCTGTCGGTCGTGATCCTGATCCAGGTGGTGGGGATCATCCTGGTGGTGGCCCTGCTGACCATCCCCTCGGTGATCAGCCTGATGCTCTGGAAGGACCTGCGGAGCGTGCTCCTGGGATCGGTCGGCATCGGGGTCGGGATCACCCTGGGGGGCCTGGTCCTCTCCTTCGACTACGATCTGCCCTCGGGGCCGGCGATCATCCTGCTGGGCGCGATCCTGCTGATCGGGGTCTATGGGGGGAGGAGACTGCGGCGGGGCAGGGCGGCCGTCGTATCGTAGCGAATCCTCTCTTCCGAGGCACCGTTCTTATGGGAGCCCTCTGGCTCCCTGTCTCGGAAAGGAGATCCTCATGACCCGATTCAAGCTTCTGCTCGCCGCCGCGGCCCTCCTGGTGACCTCCGTCGTGGCGGTCCGGCCCGCGGAGTCGGACTGCATCCTGCGGGGCCTCTGCCGAGCCTGCATCGCGACGCATCCAATGGCGCAACCCTGCAGGTACAACCCCTGTACGGGCGAGTATGTCTGCGGCGACTGCGTCGACAACTGCGTCCCGCCCCCGGTCTGAAAATCCTGACGTTTCGAGGGAGAGGATCTCGAGCTGCGCTGCCGCGAAGGACCGCTGGTCCACGACTCGCATCTCGGGGTCCGCTTCCAGCGCGGCGATCGCCGCGAGCTGCCAGGCGTTGTAGGCCCGGTAGTCCTCGCCGGTGAAGAGCGGGCTCGCGGGCAGCGGTCGCAGGGCGACGACGCGGCCGGGACGCTCGTCGCGCAGCCACTCACGCAGGCGTTTCGCGATCTCCGCCGGCGGCAGGCCGGCGGAGAAGCGCGGCAGGGGCCGCGTCACCGTGGCCCCGCCGGTCTGCGAGAGGCGGCAGCGGATCAGGTTCTCGCTCAGCTCGTTGAACGAGCCGATCACACCGAGGCGTCCGGTCCCCCGGCCCGACCGGGCGATGGCGTCGAGCGGCTCTCCAAAGGCCGGATCGGAAGAGTACGAGGGATAGTCCCCGGAGAGCCGCGCCGGCAGGTCGGCGGCCCGCGCCGCGGCCACGATCCCGGCGGCCGCGGCCAGGCACGCCAGGGTCCCCGCGATACGCGGGAGGAGGGCGTGGGCCAGCCGGCTGAAGAGCGCCGCGGCGGCGAGCAGCGCGAACGGCACCGCCGTGGCCAGGAACCGCGGCTCCTTGTAGGGGTGGAGGGTGGGCAGCAGGAACGACAGGAGGACCGCCAGGAGGAGCACCCGGTCGGGCTCGCCCCCGGCCAGGCGCCGGACGCGGCTCCACCAGCCGATCAGGGCGAGCGCCAGCAGCGCCAGGACCACGAGGCCGAGCGG
Organism: Thermoanaerobaculia bacterium; assembly: GCA_036497345.1. Classification (GTDB taxonomy): domain Bacteria; phylum Acidobacteriota; class Thermoanaerobaculia; order Multivoradales; family UBA5704; genus DATARR01. Next base: position 6,501 of record DASXJP010000229.1, on the reverse strand, counting down.
CGCCGGCGCGTCGTCGCGGACGAACGCCCGCGGATAGTAAAGCCACGTGTCGACGGAGGCGAGCGCCGGACCGGTCGAGCGGTTGCGCAGGAAGGCCAGGATCTCCTTGGGATGGACGGGCCAGGGCGACAGGAACCAGATCCAGAGCGGCAGGACCACCGTGGTGACGAGGGCGCGGCCCGCCGCCGGCAACCCCCGGTACCAGGCCATGGCTCCCGCGGGATCGCGCCACCCGCGCCGCACGGCCCAGACGGTGGCCACCAGCAGGGCCGCGTAGAGCCCGTAGCCGACGTTGACTTTCAGCAGCGCGGCGGCGATTACGATGTAGAGAAAGACCGCCGCCACCCGGGAGAGTCGGGAGCCCTTGCGCTCCCCCCAGGGCCACAGCCGGCACAGGGCCCCCTCCCGGAGCCTGGCCCGCTCCTCCGGGGAGAGCCGGAGGATCTCGTTGGCGGCCACCGCCGCGCCCCAGATCAGGGCGTAGTTGTACTTGATGAGGAACAGGGCGAGGCCGGCGAGCCCCGCCAGCCGCCAGGGCCCCGCTCCCCCCAGCCGGCGGGCCCGCAGGTAGGCGCAGAAGGCCGCCAGCGAGAAGAGCACCCCCGCCTCCTCGCGCATGATCAGCACCGCGAAGACGCGCAGCAGGGGGCTCGCCAGGAACAGCAGCGCGGCGAGCCCGCCGCTCCACAGGCCCACCTCACCCGGGTCCACCTCCCACGCCCCCCACAACAGGAGCAGCGGGACGAGCGTGAACAGCACCACCGACAGCAGGGTCGCCGCGGCGAAGCTGTCACCTCCGGCCCAGACGAAAGGGAGCAGCAGCAGGGAGAAGCCGAAGGGCCACTTGTCCTGCGCGTTCAGGAGCTTCAGGAAATGGATCGGCTGCCCGTGGCGCAACGCCTGGTGGAGCTCGATGCCACCCCAGGCGTGGCCGGCCATGTCCCACTGCGGCAGGCGGTCCTGGGCGAGGTAGAAGCCATAGATCTGCCACGCCTGGACGGCGGCCAGCGCGGTCAGCGCGAGCGCGGCGGTGAGAACGGCCCAGACGGGGAGCGCCGGCCGCGCCGCCGCTCTGGACGTACCGGGGCCGCTCTCTCCGGCCGGCGTCATGGCTCACCTCCACCTGTTTGATTTCCAATAATATACTGGAAAGGCCCCTCCACGGCACGCCCCTTGCTGAAAATCCCGGATAGCCCGGTCCGCCCATCGCGGGCGCGACCTCGGCTCCGCTTTCTTTCGCCAGGAGGTGCCCATGGCCGCTTTGACCCCAATGTTGATTCAAGACGACGTTCAGGCCCCGCGCCTGAGCACGATCCGCCGCGAAGACATCGCAGACCTCCTCCAGTTGCCGGGCCGTCCCCGGGTGTCGATCTACATGCCCACCTTCCGGGCCGGCGCGGAGACGCAGCAGAACCCCATCCGGCTCAAGAACCTCCTGCGCGCCGTCCAGGAGAAGCTCGTGGAGGGCGGGATGGAGAGCACCGGCGCCGCCGAGCTGATGAGCCCGGTGCGGGAGCTGGTGGACGACCAGGCCTTCTGGCAGACGGCCAGCGACGGCCTGGCGATCTTCCGGTCTCCCGAGGTCTTCCGCACCTACCGCCTGCCGGCGGCGCTCGACGAGCTGGCGCTGGTGAACGACCGCTTCCATCTGAAGCCGCTGTTCACGCTGCTGGCCGAGGACCAGCCGTTCTACGTGCTCGCCATCAGCCTCAAGAGCATCCGGCTGATCGCGGCCACCCGGCATCACGCCGAGGAGCTGGAGATCCCGGGCGTCCCCCAGAGCCTCAACGAGGCCCTGGGCGACCTGACCCGGCGGTACACGCAGTTCCAGCCGAGCACCAGCTCCAAGACGGTGGCGCGGTCGCCCATCTTCCACGGCCACGGCACGGGCGAGGACAATCTGAAGGCCGAGATCGCGCAGTTCTTCAACCTGGCGGACAAGGCCCTCCTCCGGACCATGGACCGCGACGTCCCCGTGGTGCTCGCCGGCGTCGAGTACCTGCTCCCGCGGTACAAGGAGACCACCGAGCACCGACAAGTCCTGGACGAGGGGCTCACCGGCAACGCCGAGGGGCTCTCGCCCGAGGAGCTGCGCGACATGGCCTGGGAGATCGTCGAGCCCGTGCTGACCGCCGACCGGCGCCGCGCCGCCGAGCGCTACGGCGACCTGCTGGGCACCGGCCGCGCCTCCAGCCGCTACGAGGAGATCCTGCCGGCGGCGCACGACGGGCGGATCGACACCCTGTTCGTGGCTCGCGGCGTCCGCCTCTGGGGGAATTACGAGGAGAAGAAGCGCGAGGTCCGGCTCCAGGAGAATCAGGACCGGGCGCAGAAGGGAGGAGAGGACCTCCTCGACCTCGCGGCGGTGAAAACCTTCCTGAACGGCGGCAAAGTCTTCGCCGTCCCCCAGCAGGAGGTGTCGGACGGCCAGGCGATGGCGGCGGTGTTCCGGTACTGAGCTGAAAGGACCCAAAGGACTGCAAGGACGACAAGGACATCAAGGACGAACAACATTTTTGTCCTTGCAGTCCTTGCAGTCCTTTGGGTCCTTTTCTTTTGGTTTCTCAGCGGTTGGCCAGCAGCTGGCTCACCCGCGTCCACCGGCGGCGCACCTCCTGCCACGCCTGCCGCACGTCGACGCTGGGCTGCACCTGGGCCATCAGCCGGTCGATGTGGCCGACCGCTCCCGCGATGTCCTGCGCGCGGCGGCGGATCGCCTCCTGCTGATTCTGGCTTTTGAGGCGGTCCCAGGCGCGGACGAAGAACCGCTCGTTGACCCGCTTGTTGAGGCGGTCCGCGGCGGTGTCCAGCTCGTTGATCTGGTCCTCGAGCTGGTTGTCCGCCTCGGTGAGCTCGGCCCCCCCGTCCTTTTTCTTGTCGAGGAATTCCTTGTAGAGGCTCAGGAGCTTGTCGCTCCTCCCGGCGAGCTCGCCGGTGAGCTGGGGGAGATTCTGGGGGAGCGCCTCCTCCTGGACGGGAGCGGGCTCGGGCGCCGTCGACGCCGCCTTCTCAGGAGTGGGCAAAGGTGCGGGTGCGGCCAAGGTGGGCTCCGGGCTCGCCGCGGGCTTCGGGCTCTCCTTCTCCTTCCTCTTGGGAGCTGGAAGCGGCGGAGAGGCGCTCACCATGGGCGCCGCTGGCTGGGGGGCCGGGTTGGCGGACGCCACCGTGGTCTCGGCCTGGACGGGAGCGGGACCGGACGCCGCCGGGATCGGAGCGGGATGCACCGCCGGCACTGCGGCCGGCTCCGGCCCGGGTTTGAGCCAGAGGAGCAGCGCGACCGCCGCCGCCACCACCACCAGGACGGCCGTCAGCACGCCGTGCTTGCCCGTCCCGCGCACCGGCCGGTAGGAGGTTCCCGGCGGCGAAGCGGCCGGCAGGCGGGGGCGGCCGGTCTCGATCGTCTCGGGAGATTCCAGGGGAGCGGCCGCCGTGGATCGCGGCGGCAGGATCATTGTGGGCAGGTCCCGGGTATCCTCCTCGGACAACGGGAGCGACCCCTGACCGGCGAGGTGGACCCGCAGCTCGTCGACGGTCTGGAACCGGTCCGCCGGGGCCTTCGCCAGCGCCTTGAGGACGATGCGGTCGAGCCAGGCGGGGATGCCGGAGACCACCGCGCTGGGCGGCGCCGGCGGCTCCTCGAGTTGCGCCTTGAGGATCAGGAAGTCGGTCGGCCCGTCGAACGGCACGCGGCCGGTGAGCATCTGGTAGAGCACGACCCCCAGCGCGTAGACGTCCGTGCGGCGGTCCACCTCCTCCCCCCGGATCTGCTCGGGGGCCACGTAGCGGAGGGTGCCGATCAGCAGCCCCGTGCGGGTGAGATGGTTGCTCCCCGGCATGCGGGCGATCCCGAAGTCCATCACCTTCAGCGTGTCGGCCGGGGTGAGCATGAGGTTGTCCGGCTTGAGGTCGCGGTGAATGATCCCCGCCCGGTGCGCCTGCTCGATGCCGTCGAGACAGGAGGAGAGCAGCGCCACGGCCCGCCGCCACGGCAGGGCCCCGCCGTCGGTGAGGACCGCGGAGAGGGTGCGGCCGAACACGTACTCCATGGCCAGGAAGAGCTCGCCGCCGTCGTGGAAGAAGCTGTAGATGGTGGCGATGGCCGGGTGGTGGATGCGCGCCAGGATCTTCGCCTCGGCCCGGAAGCGCTCCACGATCTCAGGCTCGCGCGCCAGCTCGGGCCGGATGGCCTTGATCGCCACCTCCCGCTCCAGCATCTCGTCGACCGCCCGGTAGACGGCGCCCATCCCGCCTTCGCCGATCTTCTCCACGATCCGGTAGCTGCCGACGACCCTGCCGACCATGCTGTCTGTCTCCTTGCGAGAGAGCGATTCTATCGCGAAGGGACCCTCATCCGGCCCGATCCTTGCAGTTTCGCCGGATGGGGACCGCAGCCGGGAATCCGGTCCCTCGCCGGGCGGCGCCTGCTCCTCGCGATGCTGAAACCCCTGCCGCCGCGCGTTCCTACGGATAACCCCCGGCCAGGAGGCTCTTGCGATGGCCGAAATCAAGATCGAACGCAAAAAGGGATTCCCCGTCTGGGCGATCCTCCTCGCCGTCATCGTGCTGGCCCTGATCGTCTGGGCCCTCGTGGCGAGCCGCAACCGCACCCACCAGGACGTCAACAACACCGCGGTGCTCCAGTGGAGCGCTCCGGCGCCGGTCCACGTCTACTACGTGCCGGCCGCCACCCGGTGCGCTTGACCGAACGCGCCGAAAGGAGGCTCTTCATGAGGACTGACGACGTTCGTGCCACGGGCACCGCCGTGGCCCCCCAGATCGCTCCGCTCAAGGAGCTCAAGGACTACAAGGTCGCGAGCGACGATCCCGACGTCCGCGGCTGGAAGGTGCTCGGCCGCGACGGCCGCAAGATCGGCGAGGTCCACGACCTGCTGGTCGACACGGCCGCGATGCGCGTCCGCTATCTCGACGTGGAGCTGGACCGCGACCTGCTGGCGAGCCTGCCTCCCGTCCCCGGCGTGGTCCACACCGGCGCCCTGATGGAGCACCGGCACGTGCTGGTACCCATCGGCACCGCCCGGCTGGACGACGACCACGACGACGTCCACATCGAGTCGCTGGATGCCGGTGACGTGGCGGTCCTGCCGCCCTACGACCACACGGCGTTCGGCCGGGAGTATGAGAACGGCGTGCGGCAGCGCTGGGACCGCAGCTATGTCCCGCCGGCGGCCGCCGCGCCCGGAGCCGGCTATCCGGACTCCAATTATTACGCCGGCGATCTCTACGACGACGAGCGCTTCTACGGCCCCCGGCGGAAGAAGCGGGGGCTGTTCGGGCGGTAGATCCGCGGGGTACCGCCAGAACAGTATTCCGGCCGGAACCCGGCGACCGCTGGCGATCCATGGATTACCGTAGATCGCCAGAGGATGCCGCCGGGCTCCCCCACGTCCGCTCTATCGGCCTGGGTTGGGCGATTCATCCTTTGACCTGGAGCCCTCTTCTGAGTTGTAAGAGCGCAGCGGCTTTCCCAGAGCTGCGAGGTCTGTCGCCGCCTCCTCTAGAAGCGTCGTACGGGAGCAATAAGAAACCCATAGTTGGCTCTCGGTTTCATAAGCGTAAACAAGGTAATTCCGCCCCACCTCAAGAGGGAAGCCGCACAGGCAACACCGCCAATGCGTATAAAGCTCGACTCGCTCGTGTACACTGCCTTTCCACACGTCCATAACACGGAGAACAGGCTTATAGAGCTCCCCATTTTCGCCGTAGCTGGACGCAACAACTCGGCCCGAGAACACGGCGGTAGCTTCTGCGAGTGCCTGCGGAGGCGGTGGGTTCTCGTTACAGCTACAGGCCATGCTATGCCTGGTACCCAGGCACAGCATCACGGTGACCGCGATAGCGAAGATAGTGGGGCGACGTTTCATGGCTGTTTCCAGGGCTCGCATCGTCACAGGACCTCCACCACGATCTCCTGGTCCGAGGTCAGCTCGACGGACCTCTTCAACAGGACCTGGTCTTTCCGGTCCATGATCTGAATCAGGTAGTCCCCGGCCCGTAACCGCAGGACGCGGAACGCCCCATCCCTTCCCTGACTCGCGTACTCGACGTGGGCTCCACCATCAGGGAAGAGGAGCCTCAGATAGAGCTCACCAGGCTTGTCAGCCCCGGCCGGCCGGACCGTCAGCGTCCGGTCCCCGAGGGCAAGGTCCAGGTCGAGAGCGGTCTCCGAGGCATCAGGCGCCACTGTAACGTGTCTCTCGATCTTCCGGTCATTCCCGTCACGGAACATCGGGATGCAACTGAGGCAGCCGGTTTGAAGCCGCGCGGTGATCGACCAGTCGCCGGGCTCGAGGTTTTGGAGCCGGTAACACCCATCCGCTTCGATCCCGGGCGCCCAGGTGGTGCCCTGGTGGGAGGCGAGGATCCCCGGATGCTCGCCCGGGAGCAGGCCTGGGATGCAGCCGTGGAGAGCCACGCCTTTTTTCAGGTGGGCGTCGATCCCCTCCAAGGGGGCGTCCGCCACCGTGATCGGGGGCAGGCTGA
>DASXJP010000228.1:0-26527 GCA_036497345.1 Thermoanaerobaculia bacterium | reverse complement strand
AGCTAGAATCCCCCGAAGCGCGCCTCCACTCCGCATGTCTCAAGAGGATGTCTCGAAAGTCAGTGTTCGTGCCTACTCGACCTCACCCCAACCCCTTTCCCATGGGATAGGGCTTTGTCTCTCCCTCTCCGATCGGAGAGGGAGCCGGAGGTTGAGGTCGAGCCGGCACAGGCGCCGAGTCAAGAGGCGGGCTTTCGAGACACCCTCTCAGAACGTCTTGAGGAGCTCCATCAGGTCCCGCTTCTGATCGTCGGAGAGCTGCGTGCCGTAGAGGTGACCCACGTTGGAGTTGCCCGCCTGGCTGGTGTCGAGCAGGAAGCCCACGGCCTGGGCCTGGGGGCCGTCGTGGACGAAGCCGAGGTTGTCGAAGTCATAGACGTTGTACCCCTTGTAGAACTTCTTCGGCCGCTTCTCCACCGGCTGCAGCAGGTCCCAGAGGGTGGGCACGGAGCCGTTGTGCAGATAGGGCGCGCGGGCCCAGGCGCCGTCGATCGGCAGGTTGGCGTAGCCCTGGGTCTTGCGGTAGGCGTCGAAGAGGAACGGCGCCTCGCGGATGGAATGGAAGTTGTCCACCAACCCTTGAGTGAAGGAGTCGAGCCGGTAATGGTCGGTGCCGATGGTGCCGATCTCGGTGACCTCCCCCACCTTGCCGGTGCCGAGCTCATGGCAGGAGGCGCACTGGCTCTCGTAGATCGCCCAGCCGCGCTGCGCCTTCGCCGGATCGATCGGGTTGGGGTACTTCGGCGGCGGCAGCTCGCGGACGAACTGGGTGACCCGGTTGAAGTTGGGGATGATCACCGAATCGGGCGTGGCGCCGATCGCCATGGCGGCCGCGAAGTTCCGCTCCTTGATCTCGTTGTTGTTGCCGTCCCAGTGGAGGTACAGCCCCTCGCGCGCGCGCTGGTTCCAGATCACCGGCAGATCCACGGTGCCGATGGTGTGGTCGTCCGCCATGTGGAAGACGGTGATCTTGGTGGGGTTGAAGGTGTCGGTGCGGCCGCGCCCCTGCGGCGGCCGGGAGGTCTGCCAGGAGTAGCCGACCTGCTGCTGGGCGAGGCCGGTCTTGGTGAAGGGGATGATGATCTGGCGGTAGACCTGGCTCTCCACCCAGCCGAGCTGGTGGTGCTTGGCGATCTGCGCCATGACGTTGTCGGCGGTGAACCGCGGATCGCTGGAGCACTTGTAGAGGAACCACTGGAACGACTCGAGGTCGAGCTCGTGGGCCGAGCCGCCCAGGATGAGCTGCTGGGCGCCCGTCTCGGAGGCGCGCACGCTGCCGGTGTGGCAGAGGGCGCAGTTGGGCTCGACGGCGGGATAGCCGATGTGCCGCTGGGAGAAGCCGACCGGCACGGTGTGCCCGGGCTCGTAGAGGATGCCGAAGGAGGCCCAGCCATTCTTGCCGGGGAGCAAGTCCGGGCAGATGTCGGGCATCACCTCGAACACATAGGTGGGGATGCGGTTGGCCATGCTGAGGCCGATGGCGCCGTACTTGAACTGCTCCGCGGGATCCTTGAACACCTCGTCCGGCTCGGCTTTCAACAGATAGGTGTAGAGGACCCAGCCGACGCTGACGAGCAGGATGAGGACGATCACCGTCGCCACCGCCACCGCCGGCTTGCGGAGGGCCGCGCCCACGGCCGCACCCCAGCCGCGGACGACCCGCGAGAGGTTGGCCCAGCTCAGGCGGTAGGGCTCGGGGAGGCCGCGCTGGAGGAACATGAAGAGGGCCACCGCGAACAGCCCCTGGACGAAGCCGATCCGCGCCGGCCAGCCGCGGAGGCTCCAGCGGTGGACGGCGAGCAGCCAGAACAGGCAGCTCACCACCCGCGAGATCACCGCCAGCCAGGAGTAGGTGTGGTAGCGCAGCGGATCCCGCGAAGCCGGGATGGTGAACAGCGCGATCTGGATCAGCAACAGCCCGGCGTTGCCCAGCCAGAGGTAGGTGTAGACCACGGTCGAGGCACCCAGCCAGGCCGCCAGCGACGAGGGGACGGCCAGCGCCCAGACGGCGAACACCAGGCTGAGGGCGATGGAGATCCACAGCACCCACTGGAAACGGCGGAGATCGACCGGGCTGGCGGCGGGCGGATCGACCACCGCCGGCTCCGCGGGGCCCCCCTTGCGGTAGCCGAGCCAGAGGAGGACGAGGAAGATCACCGCGAACGTCCCGTCCATGATGTAGAAATTCTGGATCGGGCCGGGGAGGTGCCAGCGCGGGTTCTGCAAGATCCAGAAGAGACAGGCGAGGGCGCGACCCACCACCGAGAGCCAGGCGAAGAGCTTGTAGCGCAGCGGATCGGCGGCGGCCGGGATGTAGAACATCGTGGCCATGGCGAGCACCGCGCCGGCCAGCGCCAGCCAGACATAGGAGATCGCCGTCGAGCCCGGCCCCAGAGTGGCCTCCAGGAGGTCGGGGACGAAGATCGACGGCACGATGAAGGTCGCCAGGTTGGCGATCACGCCCACCCAGGTCAGCCAGCGGAACCAGCGGAGATAGCCATTCACGTCATCCTCCCTTTCGGTTCACTGCGTCTTCTCGAGATGCTCGAGGATCAGCGGATAGGTGTCCCGCGCGGCGTGCTGGCCGAAGATGCAGTCGATGTGGCCGTAGTCGGGAATCACGAAGCGGTCGTAGAGCGCGGCGCCGTTGCGCGCGCTGAGCAGGTCGAGCGTCTGCTGTGTGCTCTCCGGCAGGTAGCAGCGGTTCTCGGCCCCGTGGATGAAGCGCATGGGGATGGCCAGGCGGTCGAGGTGCGGCATGTAGACGTCGTTGCCGTCGTGGTCGACCACCTCCTTCCGGCGCACCATCAGGGCGAGGTGCTCGAAGGTCGCCATGTTGCTGATCCCGAACAGCTCGTGCAGGTTGTCGTGGATGCGCTGGCCGAGCTGCTCGTGCTGGTAGAGCAGGGCGTACATGAACGTGATGCGGTGGCACACTGGGCTGTCGCAGTGCTGATCGCGGGGGACGGGGGCCAACCGCAGGACCTCATCGTAGACGCGGCTCTTCCAGTCGGCGTGGGAGTCGACGTAGGCGGTGAGCGACTTGATCCCCAGGGCGTCCATCAGGTTGGGCAGGTGGAGGCCGGTCTTGATCTCGGTGGCGAGCGGCGTGATCAGGTTGGTGGCGATCTGCGAGCAGACCAGCGAGCGCACCCCCTGCAGGCCGGCCAGGAGCGCCATGAAGAAGGTGTTGGCGCCGTAGCAGTGCACCACCGCCTGGATGGTCTCGGCGCCGGTGAGCCGCCGCACCTCGGCCACGGCCTCGGGGTGGTCGATGGTGGCGATCTGGTCGCCGTTCGACTGCTGCTGGCTGGCGGGCAGGTCGATGCTCACCCGGAAGTCGAACAGCCAGACGTCGTACTGGTTGGCATAGAGCAGCTCCAGCAGGTTGGTCTCCGGCAGGTCGGAGGAGAAGATGCCGCTGGAGACGCCGGCGCCGTGGACGAGGAGCACCGGCCCGCGGGTCCCTCCCTGGTAGCGGGTCAGCCGCAGATCGACGCCGTCGCTGGTGCGGAAGTAGTGGATCTCGGGCGCGCCCGCCCGCAGCGGCCGCTTCTTGCGCGGCGGCGCGTCGGGATTGAAGTAGGTCTCCGGCACCAGGATGCCGCCGTAGGCGTGGAACAGCACGCCGGCGAAGAACATCCCGAAGCGGGCCATGCCGGCGATCTCGGCCTTCTCGTTGGGCGCGTTGGTCACCTTCATGGTGGTCATCTGGTGCATGAAGTCGAGGGGCTCGATGTGGAGGATCCCCTTGCCCACCACCTCCCCCTTGTCGTCCGCGCCGGCGTAGACGGTGACGTAGAGGGTGGTGGTCTGCGGCCAGAGCTGGAGCAGCGAGCTGTCGTCCACCTTCTTGAAGCCGGTGAAGAAGTAGGTCTTCCCCTCCCGCGCGCTCAGCTTCAGGCGGTAGATCATGTTGCGGACGTCCACCCCTTCGGGGTTCTCCACGAAGAGGTTGAACGTCCCCTCGACCACGTCCATGGGGGCGGCCGAGAGGGCGGGAGCCGTCACCGCGCCGGTGATACCGGCGGCGTGCTCGGGCTGCGTGATCAGGGCGTCGAGGTCGTCGGTCGCGATGGTGAGGGTGAACTGCATGGGCGAGCCGGCCTGCCGCCCCTGCTCCTCCGCCTTCTGGTAGTCGTCCTTCACCTGGGTGGAGAAGTAGCCCTTCATCGTCTCGGTGAACTGGAGCCCCAGCTTGGCGGCCGTAGCAGAATCGCTCATGTCCTCTCCTCTGCCGGTGAGCCATGCCCGATACGTCCGCTTCCGTACGACTTCCAGGCAAACCTGGTCCCGGCGACGCGGCGACTTTTTGTCGCGTGAATTTCAGCGGAACCTAGCAAATCTGGGGGCGATTGTACAGGAGGCGGAGGGCTCCGGGCCGCTTCGAGGCCCCACCCTCCCCTCTTCGCAGCGGAGAGCGGAGAGTGGGGCCCGAAGGCCGCTCGACTACCAGCGGTCGTGCCGCAGGTCGCGGTAATCGTAGCGGAGGTCTCTGCGGTCGTGGCGGACGTCCCTCAGCTCCTGGCGGGCCTGGTAGGGGTGCCCCCGCCAGAGATCCCGGTGGAGCTCCCGCCGGTCCTCACGGAGATCGCGGCGGTCGTGCCGGATGTCCACACGGTCCTCGTGGCGGTCCCACCACCCGCCCTCCGCCCGCGCGGCGGGGGCGAACGCGGCGCCGATCAAACAGCTCAGAGTCAGGCTCAAAGCGACTTTCTTCACGTTCATGACGAGACTCCTTTCTGGCGAGCCCTACCTTTGAATCCGGTAGCGTCTCGGCCGCTCCTTCGCGGCCTCGAGAGTGGAACCCGCCAGGAGGAGCTTTCCTGCGCCTGTTTGAGCCTCTGCCTATACAAATTTGCTAAGATAACGATGGGGGTCGCCGGTCCTCCGATTGGACCCTTCGACTTACGACGGAGACGATGATGAAAAAGATGATCCCGTGTCTCGCGTTCTTCCTGTTTCTCGTGACTCTGGCGCCGTGCCTCCACGCGGCGCAGCCCGCGCCCGCCACCCAGGCGGACCTCCTGGCGCAGATCCTCGCGCCGGCCGGCACCACGGCGACGGCGAGCCCTGCCGATCCCGGCAAGACGGCGCCTTCGGATCTCTTCCTGCCCAAGCCCAAGATGGCGAGCTGCACATACGTGGAGTGCATCTCGGAGTGCAACGACTGCCCCTGGGGGCACACCAATTACTGCATCAGTCTCGAAGACTGCTTCTGCGGCTGCCGCTGAGCCCCGCTGGCTCGCCTTCCCCGGACCGGCCTCCCCAGGCGCCCTCGCTCACCGCACCACGGGCGCCAGCCCGGCCGCGCGCACCTGGCGGTCGAGATCGCGGATCTCGCCGTCGAGGAGCGCCCGCCATTTCGCCAGCGCGGCGTCGAGCCGCTTCTTGTAGACGTCGAAGACCTCACGTTGCGGCGCGGTGGGGGCGCGGTCGGCCCCTTCCAGGTCGGTCGCGAGCGGCGTGAGGACGGCGGCGATCGCGGCGAGGTTGTCCTCCCCGCGCGCGGCGCGACGCCCGGCGCCCCGCGCGGACTGGAAGCCCGCGACGTCGGCCGCGACGCGCTTCGCCGTCTCCCGCAGCGAGCCCGGGCTACCGCCGAGCTCGCCGTCCAGGGCCTTGAGCCGCGTCGAGACCGCCTCGATCTGCTCCTGGGCATCGGTCGACCGCGCCAGGGCCTGTGAGATCGCCGCGTACATCTCGTGCTGGGCCACGAGATCCGCCTGCGGCGTCTTGACCCGGGGGTCCATCTCGATCTTCAACGGCTGGGTCGCGGTCCGGCCGTCCGCCGTCAGACGAACCTGATAGGTCCCCGGCAGGACGAAGATCCCCTGCGGCAGCTCCGGGGTGTCCGCGCCGGGCACGGCGGCGATGGAATAGTCGTACTCCAGGGCGCGGGGGCGCGGGCCACGCAGATCCCACACGAACCGGTTGTGGCCGGGGCGCGCCGGCAGCGCGGACGGCGCCTGCAGCCAGTCGTTGGCGAAGTATTGATTCGCCTCCGGACGCTTCGGCGCCTCGCCGCTGGAGAAGCCGCGCACCACCTGCCCCTTGGGATCGACGATCTCCAGGGTGACCGGGCCGCGCGCGGAGGCCGGCAGCACGTAGTCGAGGATGGCGCCGGCCGGCGGGTTGAGCGTCCGCGGCTCGTCGAGCGGCAGCGGCGTGTCCCGGTTCTGATTGGCGCCCACCCGATAGGCCCTGGCCGGCGGGAGGAGGGTGGCGCCCTTCACCGCCCCCTCCAGATGGCGTAGCGGCGAGATGTCGTCCAGCACCCAGAGCGAGCGCCCTTCGGTGGCGGCCACCAGGTCGTCGCCATGGATCGTGAGGTCGTTGACGCCGGTCGTCGGCAGATTGAGCTGGAGCGGCTGCCAGGTCCCGCCGTCGTCGAAGGAGACGAAGGCGCCCCGGCTGGTGCCGGCGAACAGGAGACCGGCCCTGACGGGGTCCTGGCGCACCACCGCCACCCACCCCTCGGCCGGCAGGCCGGACGTGGCCGCACCCCAAGTCTTGCCGAAGTCATGAGTGACATAGAGGTAGGGGCGGTCGTCGTCCATCCGGTGGCGATCGACGGCGGCGTAGGCGGTGCCGGCCGAGGTGGCCGAGGCGTCGATCTGGGCCAGCCGGCTCCACTCGGCGAGGCCGGGCGGGGTGACGTTCCGCCAGCTCTTGCCGCCGTCGCGGGTGAGCCGGACCAGCCCGTCATCCGTCCCCACCCAGATCAGGTCCTTCTCGATGGGCGACGGCGCGATGGTCGAGATCACGCCGAAGCCGCAGGCCCGGGTGCGCGAGACGGGGACGTCCTTGTCGCAATCCGGGGTGCCGGGCACGGCGCCCGAGAGGTCCGGGCTGATCGTCTCCCAACGCTGGCCGCCGTCGAGCGAGCGGAAGAGCACCTGGGCGCCCTGATAGATCGCGTGCGGCGGCAGGGGCGAGATGGCGATCGGGGTGATCCAGGTGGTGCGATAGCGCACGGAGGTGGGCCGCGCGCCGTAGGTGGAGACCGGCCACGGGGCCACGTTCGAGACCTGGCCCGTGCGGCCGTCCCAACGCGAGAGGCGCCCGCCGAGGCCGCTGCCGTAGACGACGTCGGGATCGCCCGGGAAGGGGATGTCGTAGTCGCGCTCGTCGCCGCCCACCGGCTGCCAGTCGCGGAAGGTGAGCTGGCCGTAGTCGCTGCGGCTCGCCGCGCGCACCGTGCCGCTGTCCTGCTGGCCGCTGTAGATCCAGTAAGGGAAGCGGTCGTCGGTGGCCACGTGGTAGAGCTGGCCCGTGGGCTGGTTGTACCACGAGCTCCAGCTCTGCCCCCCGTTGACGGTGACCACCGTCCCCTGATCGCTCCCCACGATCATCCGCTCCGGGCGCTCGGGATCGATCCACAGGAAGTGATAGTCGTCGCCGCCGGGCGCCCCGCGGAAGAATTCGAAGGTCGCGCCGCCGTCGGTCGAGCGCCGGATCGACTGCCCCATCACGTAGACCGTGTCCTGGCTCCTGGGATCGACCGCGGCCATGGCGAAATAGTCGCTGGCGAGGCTGCCGGTCTTGTTCACCTGCCGCCAGGTGGCGCCGGCGTCGTCCGAGCGGTAGAGGCCGGAGCCGGGGCCGGCGGCGTTGATCGTGGCGTAGACGCGGGCCCCCCGGCTGCCGGGCGCCACCGCGAGGCCGATGCGGCCCAGGGGGCCGTCGGGGAGGCCGTGGCCGGTGAGGTGCGTCCAGGTCTTGCCGCCGTCGGTCGACTTGTAGACGCCGCTCCCGGGCCCGACGTTGGGGGTGAAATAGGAGAGCCAGGGGTAGTAGCGGACCTGCCAGGTGGCGGCGAAGATCGTGTCCGGCGCGGCCGGATCGGCCGCGAGGTCCACGGCGCCGGTGCTGTCGTCCACGAACAGGACCTTCTCCCAGCTCCGGCCGCCGTCCGTGCTGCGGAACACGCCGCGCTCCGCGTTGGGACCGAACACGTGCCCCTGGGCGGCCACGAGCACCACGTCGGCGTTCCGGGGATCGACCCACAGGCGGCCGATGTGGCGGCTGTCGGCGAGCCCGCGCGACTCCCAGGTCCTGCCGCCGTCGGCGGAACGATAGACGCCAGCGCCGGAGGCGATGTCCCACCGGGTGGTGACCTGGCCGGTGCCGACATAGATCACCGCCGGATCGCTCGGCGCCACCACCAGGGCCCCGATCGAAGCCGCCTTCTCATGCTCGAAGAGCGGATTCCAGGTGCGTCCGGCGTCCGTGGTCTTCCACACTCCGCCGTCGGCGGCGCCGAAGTAGAACGTCTCCGGCTGGCCCGGCACGCCGGACGCGCAGGTCCCCCATCCGCCGCGCAGAGGCCCCACCAGGCGCCAGCGCAAGGCGGAGTAGTCCTCGGGCGGCACGGGCGCCGCGGCGGCGACAGAGGCGAGGCAGAGGAACAGGGTGAGATTCGAGACGAGGCGGCGAAGATTCATCGGGCTCCTCCAAGGCTCAGTTGTCGGCCCTGGAGCATATCGCGGGACGAGGGGGGGTGGGGGGGATCGTCAAGTACCCATCAAGTACGAGCAAGCCGCCGCCAAAGAATTGTGGAGACAGTGACTCCACAATCAGGAGAGATCCTCATGCCACAAGTGGCACCCAAGAGGGGTGAAAATTCCGTGGGGGCGGCCACACAGGGCCGCCCCTACATGCCCCCTTCCTATTTCACAACAGACGGCTATTTGCTCATCATAGAAGAGAGAATTTCGGTGCGTTCAGCATCAGCTCAATTGTCGTATCGGTGATACGACGATTCGGGAGTCAGTGACTCCCGAATTGGGATTGGTGGCATAGAGTTGGCGCCGCTGACGCTCAGTCCTGGGCCGGACCGTCCGTCTCCACCTGGCCGCGCCGCTGGAGCCATCGGGCGAGCAGCCAGCAGACGAGCGCCCAGACGCCGCCCAGCGTCCATCCCGCCAGCACGTCGGTCGGCCAGTGGACTCCGAGATAGACGCGGCTGACCCCCACAAGCAGGGTGATCAGCATGGCGAATCCGAGCAGGAATACCTTGAGCCGCCGCTTGCGCTGGACGCGCGCCAGCAGGGCGCCGAGGGTGAGATAGGTGGCGGCTGACATCGTCGAGTGGCCGCTGGGGAAGCTGGAGGTGTAGACGTAGGAGCCGTGGGGGACGAGGTCCGGCCGCGGCCGCTCGAACCCGTGTTTCAGCACCGAGCTCCAGAGCAGGCCGCCGCCCACCGCGATCAGGACCAGGAGGGCCGCGCGGTTCTTGCCGTCGATGAGCAGGAACCCGCACACCCCGAGCGTCAGCAGCGACATCACCGCGACGCCCCCGACGGCCGTGAAGTCGCGCTCCATCTCCTCCACCCAGGGAGGTCCCAGAGGGTCCGAAGGGTCCGCGGGGTTGCGCAGCGCCAGGAGGATCCGCGTGTCGATCTGTCGGGTCTCCCCCTCCCTCACCTCGTCGGCGAGCTCGGCGAAGATCCAGATTCCGCCCGCGATGACGATGAGCGCAATGAGGGGCAACAGCTCGGGATACAGCGGCCGCCGCCTGGTCAACTCGTCCTCCTTCCTGCCGGTCGTTGAGGGCTTGCGAGGTGGGTGCCAAGCCAATTGTCGCGACGCGTCGCGACAATTCCGGGAATCTGCGTGAGCCTGTGCGCGTAGCGCACTACTCTCCGGCGACGGCCCCACAAGACCGCAATGGATCCGGAACGAGTTGGCGCAGCCCGCCCCGGAACGGAGCCTGAAACGTCCGTCCCGGATCGTGAACGATCGGCCTTCGAGCGTGCCTCCTCGCGGTGAGAGTCCCGGGCCGCCGCGTCGAGCCCTGTGGCTTTGCGGATCGGGCGTGGCCCGGAGCGAGTCGGGTCTGAGCCATTCGCCCCGGATCTGGCCCTCTCCGCCTTTCGGCCCAGGCCTGCCGCCCCAAAGTCGCTGTCGACTACTTCGGGGAGTAGTGGACCTACGATTCGGCGTAGGTGATCTACGCCGGATCGTAGCGCACAACAGATCCGTCGTAGTGAACCTGGGATCGAGCGTATTGGAGCTACATCCCAGGGCAGAGGGCTCCAGCCGTGAGGCGGATGGCGCCGAATCCGGGCGAATGGGGCACGCCGGGCTGTGAAGAGCTACTCACTGGCGGAGAGCGCGTCGGCGTCGAAGTTACCTCGGCTGACCACCTGCTGCTCCAGTTGTAGTCGAGTGCGGACGATAGCCTCGCGGAGGTGCCGCTCCAGCAGATCGCGCGACGGTAGCTCCATCAAATACTCGGCCACATGGATGCCACGGGGCTCGAGCTCGAGCACCTCAACGGTTTCGCGCTTCTTGCCGGCGCAGAGGATGAGACCGATGGGTTTCTCTTCACCCTCTTGCCGTTCGTGGCGGTCGAGCCAGCGCAGGTAGAGCTCCATCTGGCCGGCATCCGCGGGCTTGAAGTCGCCGATCTTCAGCTCGATGACCACCAGCCGCCGCAAGCGGCGATGGTAGAACAGGAGATCCATGTAGTAGTCGTCGCCGTCCAGCGTGATGCGCTTCTGGCGCTCGACGAAGGCGAAGCCGATGCCGAGCTCCAGGAGAAAGGACTCGATCTCGCGCAGCAGAGCATCCTCCAGATCCCTTTCTCCGTAGGTATCCCGCAGGCCGAGAAAGTCGAGCACGTAGGGATCCCGGAAGACCAAGTCGGGAGTGAGCTGGTCGCGCTCGCGCAACGCCTGGATCTCTCGCGCGATGAGCTTTTCGGGCTTCTTCGAGAGGGCGGTACGCTCGTAGAGCATGCTGTCGATGCGGGACCGCAAAGCTCGCACGCTCCAACGCTCGATGCGGCACATCTCGGCGTAGAAACTCCGTTGGAGCGGGTCCTTCAGTGGAAGAAGAGCAATGAAGTGGGTCCAGGTCAATTGTCGTATCAGTGATACGACAATCTCCCGATCCGGGAAGACCTCCGCGAGCTGCACCATCCGGCGAAGGTTCTTCTCGCCAAAGCCACGTCCGAATTCCAGCTCCAAATGTGCGGAGAGCGCCAGCACGATCTCGGCTCCATACTCAGCACGCTTCTCCTGGAGAATCTCCCGCTGGATGCGATCACCGACCTGCCAGTAGAGCAGCGTCAGGCCGGCATTGACCGTCCGGGCGGTCCGCTGCCGGGCTTCGAGGATGAGGCCCCGCACCTCGGCCAACAGACCTTTGGACCGGATCCTGGTCTTCGATGGAGCGAGGTTCTTGTACGTGGATCGCTTCGGGCTCAGATCGATCCGCCTTTCCACAGTCGTTTTATGCCGTGCCGCTACTTCTGTCGCAAGTATACCGCACGGCCAGACGATTGCCATGGGTACTTACTTCGCTATGATCCGGATCTCTGGGGAGGGGACGGCATGAGCATCGCGATCCTGGGAGCCGGCGGCGTCGGCAGCTACTACGGCGGCACCCTCGCCCGCGCCGGCCATCGCGTGGCGCTGCTGGCTCGCGGAGCCCATCTGGAGGCTTTGCGGGAACGGGGGCTGGAGGTGCGGACGCCGGAGGGGACGTTCACCGTGGCGGTCGAGGCGGTGGGCGATGCGGACGAGCTCCGGGACATCGAGCTCGCGGTGGTGGCCGTCAAGAGCTATTCGCTGGCGGAGATCGCTCCGGCGGCGCGGCTGCTGGCGGAGCGGGGGGCGGTGGTCCTGCCTCTGCTCAACGGCGTGGAGGCGGCCGACCGGTTGATCGCGGCCGGCGTGCCGGAGGAGCGGGTGTTGGGCGGGCTGACCGAGATCAGCGCGGTGCGGATCGGGCCGGGGATCGTCGAGCGCCGCAGCCCGTTCCAGCGGGTGGTCGTGGGCGAGCGGGCGGGCGGAATCTCGGAGCGCGCGGAGCGGATCGCCGCCGCCTTCCGGGAGGCCGGCGCGGAGGCCCGGGCCTCGGACGACATCACGGCCGACCTCTGGCGGAAGCTCGCCTTCATCGCCACCATGTCCGCCGCCTGCGGGCTGGCCCGCACGTCCATCGGCCCGGTCCGCAGGGCGCCTCTGGGAAATCTGCTGATCGAGCGGGCCTTGCGCGAGGTGACCGCCGTCGGCCGCGCCCTCGGCGTGGCCTTGCCCGGCGACGTGGAAGCCAAGATCCTCGGCTTCGTGAGCGGGCTGTCCGACGGCATGCGGCCGAGCTTCCTGCTCGACCTGGAAGCCGGCGGCCCCACCGAGATCGACGATCTGTGCGGCGCCGTCTCCCGGCTCGGCCGCCAGGCCGGCGTCGAGACGCCGGTGCACGACGTGGCCACGGCGGCGCTGAGCGCGGGACGAGAGCCTTAAGGCCGCCGCTGCGCCAGCAGCCATTCGAGCACGGCCGGATCCTCGTAGGTGAGGCGGAGGGAGAAGCTCCTGGCGGCCGAGACGTGGTAGTCCTTTTCGATGACTGGCATGAGGCGCCTAAAGCAGATTCAGACAAACCTCAGAGTAGCGGTGCGGGCTTCGGGAGCCGGCCAGCGTCGCCGGCCGACTCACGTCAGCTAGCGGAATGCCGGGCCCCGCGGCCATGCGCCGTCCGTGATCGGGATCGGCCAGCAGGATTTGGCCGCCCCATAAGCTCCCGTCTCTTGACTTCTACCATCATACGAGCGCATCTTTGATCGAACAAGACGACACTCTCTATGGATGCGATCGGAGTTTCCTATGGATGAGCTCGACGCTCTGTCGATCCGGGACCTCCGGGCGGTGATCGCGCTCGCCGAGCGGTTGCACTTCGGCCGGGCGGCGGAGGATCTGTCGATCGCGCAGCCCAGCCTGAGCGCCGCGGTCAAGAAGGTCGAGGAGGTGCTGGGAGAGCGCCTGTTCGAGCGGACCTCCCGCCACGTCTCCCTGACCCCCGCCGGGCAAGGGGCGGTGCGGCGCATCCGCTCGGCGCTGGAGGAGATCGAGGAGATCGGACGCGGGGCCGGCCGCAAGGCGCTCCTCACCGGCCGGTTCCGACTCGGCCTCGTCCCCACGATCGGGCCCTACTACGCGCCGCGGTTCCTCGCCCGCCTGCGGGAGCGGTATCCGCAGCTGGAGCTGGTGCTCACGGAGGCGCTGACCGAAGGGCTGCTCCAGATGCTCCGCCAGCGCTCGCTGGACGCCGCCGTCGTCTGCCTTCCCACCGGCGAGCGGGGGCTGACCGAGACCCCGCTCTTCCGTGAGCCGTTCGTGCTCGCGGTGCCGGCCCATCACCCGCTGGCCGCGATGATGGAGATCGACCCGGGACAGCTCGAGCCGCAGGAGATGTTGCTGATGGAGCGCGGCCACTGCCTGCGGGAACAGACGCTGGAGGCCTGCGGCACCACTCCGGAGTCGGCGCTCAGCCCGTTGCAGGCGGCGAGCGTGGAGACGCTGCGGCACCTGGTGGCGGCGGGGAACGGCTGCGCCCTGGTGCCACGGATGACGCTGGTCCCCGGCGCCGACTGCGCGGGGCTGGTGCGCTATGTCCCGCTCCGCGAGCCGGCGCCGGGGCGCACGGTCGGCTTCGTCTTCCACGAACGCTGCCCGCGCATGGAGGACGCCATCGAGCTGGCCGGCTTCCTGCGCGGGCTGCAACCGACCCCGCCCGCCGCCGGCTAGCTCAGACCCGCCGCCGGTCGCGGAACGAGGCCACCATCAGCCAGACGCCGATGCCGACGAGGGCGAACGGCCAGAGCTGGAGGAGCCAGTCGTAATCGATGATGGTGTAACGGTCGAGCACGGAAGCGATACCGACCAGGGTGAGCAGGACCCCCGCCACCAGCCCCCCCTGGCCGGCCCGAGGGACCTTCGGCATGTCGAGGAGACCCAGATCCTGGGCGTAGCCGTAGTTGATCAGCGTCGCCTGCCGGTAGGCGTCGATCACGTTGAACAGCCAGAAGAAGGCGACCGCCATTCCGAACAGCTCGTGCCCGTGTCTGCTGGCGGTGATGCCGATCAGGGAGACAATGATGAGGAAGAAGATCAGCCCTCGCATGTAGAGGCCGTTGTAGATGTTGCCCATGCCGGGGAAGGCGGAGAGCAGCGCGGCCAGGAAAGGGTTCTTGCGGCTTACGGCCGGCGGCGGCACGGGCACCGGAGTCGGAGCTCGATCTGCGAAGGCCGGGTCCGGCTCGGGCTCGGCGGCGATCGGTCCGGCGGCGGTCTGCCAATTCTCTGCGGGATTCATTGCGGTCTCCTCACGGGCGTGGCGGACGCGTGCCGCGGGCCCTGGTTGGTAAGGTTTTGGGGAACGGCGTCAAAGATCTGGCTGGAGAGGTGCTCCAGCGAGGTCTCGACCGACCGGCGGGCAGTATCGCCGGCGGCGACGGCGGTCGAGCGCAGCTTCGCGAGCTCTTCCCGCCCTCCCGCCTCCGTGCTGCGCAGGAGCGGGCTCACCTCCGCGTGGACGGTGTCCAGCACGTCCAGGCCGCGGTGGGCGGCGCGGGAGAGGGCGGGGCCCAGGAGCAGCGCCAGGATCGCGCTGGCGGCCACGGCGTAGCGCGGGCTGCGGAGCCACTCGGGGAGCGGCGGACGGCTCGCCGGCGCGATCGTTCGCAGACGGCGGGCGAGGGCGTCCGGCACCGGCAGCCGGGGGACGGCGAACGGCAGCACGGCGCCCGGCTCGGGGCCGGCGATGGCGCGGAGATTCCGCCGCAGCCTCTCGGGCAGGGGGAGGCGGACGCCGGCCGCGCTCTCCAGGGCGGCGGCGAAGGCCTCGCACTCCGAGCAGGCCCGGCGGTGCGGATGGGCCGATCCGCAAGAGAACCGAGCGCGGAAGCGCCGGCAGGAGGCGCTCAGCACGGCTCCGCCTCCAGGGCCGGGACGGCGCGGGGCGCGGGCGTGGCGAGCCGCCCGGCGACGCGGCCGGCGAGCTCGATCCGCCCGCGGTGGAGGCGCGATTTGACGGTCCCCACCGGCACCTCCAGCCAGGCCGCGGTCTCCTCCAGGCTCCACCCCTGGAGATCGCGCAGCAGCACGACCTCGGCGAGGTCCTCGGACATCGCCTCCAGCTCCCGGTAGACGGTCCGGAGCTGTTGGCGCCGCTGCGCCTCGGCCTGCGGATCGTCGCCGGTGGGCATCCGCGCCAGCACCTCCTCGGAGACGGCGGCGGCGCGGCGCTCCCGGCGGGCGCGGCGGTAGTGGTCGATGCACAGGTTGCGCGACAGGCGGAGCGCCCAGGCGGCCAGCGGCACGTCGCCGCGGTAGAGGCGGAGGCTCTGATAGAGCCGCAGGAAGATCTCCTGGGTGAGGTCCTCCGCGTCCTCGGCCGCGCCCGCGAAATGGAGGGCCAGGTTGTAGATGCGCCCGCTGTAGAGCGCCAGCAGCTCCTCCCAGGCGTCCACCCGCCCCGCGGCGGCGCGGCGGGCGAGCAGGAGGTCGGAGGAGGGGATCGGAGCGCTCATCTACCCTCCAAGACGAAATCGGGAGGGAAAAGGTTCTCGGGGCTGGCAAGGACCCAAAGGACCGCAAGGACTGCAAAGACAAAAAACGTCCTTGTCCTTGCAGTCCTTGCGGTCCTTTGGGTCCTTTCTACCGCAGGAATGCCTCCTGCTCCACCCACCGGCCCGCAGCGAGCATCGCCTGGAGGGTGTCCGCCAGCGGCGCGGCGGGGCGCTCCTCCAGATCGCGGCGGATGGCGGCGAGGCTCCGCGCCGTCAGCTCGCGGTGCCGGGGAGCGGTCTCCAGATCCTCCGCGGACATCCGGTGGAAGGAGGCTTCCGCGGCGGACCAGGAGGCGATGAGGCGGGCGATGCGCACGCCGTCGAGATCGAGATCGGCCCAGATCCGCAACGGCGCTCCGGCGCGGCCGGCGAGCTCCACCAGCCGCCGGAAGGCGCGGCCGGGATAGCCCGCCGACCAGGCGATCAGCGCTCCGCGCGCGGCCGCCACCTCGCCGCGGCAGCAGGCCTCGAAGACGGCCAGGTTCTCCACCGCGAAGAGGCCGCCGGCCGGAAAGTCGATCTCGCGCAGGTTTTCCACGGCCTCGCGCGCCAGGCCCAGGAACGGCGCGAAGGCGCGCAGGCCGATCTCCCCGGCCGCCGCGCGGAGAGCGCCGTCCCCTCCCAGCAGGGTGACGCTCGCACCCTCGCGGATGCCGATCTCCGCCAGGGGACCGGCGAGCCGTTCGAGGCGCCCCCGCAAGGTCACGAGCGCCTTGGAGCCGCCGAGGTGGCGGGCGGAGAAGACCCGCTCGGCGAGCACCTCGCCCGACTCCGCGTGCGCCGCCAGGGCGGCGAGCGCCTGGAGCAGCGGCGCCGGGAGATCGCCCGCCTCCGGCCCGGCCAGGAGGGCGGAGATCTCGACCGCCTTGGGATGCGAGAGGGAGCTCACCCGCTCCCGCGCCTCCCGCAGCGCCGCGCGGCGCCGGTCCTCCTCGCCCGGCTTGGCCATCTCCCGGAGGGCGGCCGGCTGCTCCAGGTAGGCGCTCGCCAGCCGCGGCGGGCTGTTCCCGAGCCTCCAGACCGCGGTGAGCCAGCCGGCGCGCAGGAAGCGCTCGACCCACTCCTCGGCCAGGCTGGCCGGAATGCCGCGCCGGGCGAGGTCCACCAGCATGCCCTTGATCGGGACGATCTCGCGCCCCGCGCCCTGCCGGACAAGCGCGGCCGCGATCATCCGTCCGGCCGTGCCGGCGAGCGGCGGAGACTCGGGGACCGCCGCTCGCGCCTCGCGCAGCACCGCCGGCCGGATGACCCGGACCCGCCGCGTGCGCCCGCAGATCTCACAGGCGGAGATCCGCCGCGCCAGCCGCTCCTCCAGCGCTCCCAGGCGGCTCCAGCCGGACCAGACCAGCCGCTCTCTCCAGCGGCAGACGTGGGCCTCCCCGTTCATGCTTCGGCCACGATCGGTACCGGCGCGTGGGGCTCGTGGGGCCGCTTCTTCTGCAGCACGATCACCATCGCGGCGGGATCGAGCTGGGCGCGATCCAGGGTGGTGGGCGCGGTGAGCAGGAATTGCGAGCGCGAGGCGCGCAGGAAACGGCCCACCTGGTCCACCCGGTCGAGCGAGAGGTGGGCGAAGGGCTCGTCGAGCAGGAAGAAGCCGCGGCCGTCCGTCTCGGCCATGGCCATCAGGAGAATGAGGCCGGCGATCACCTGCTGGCCGCCGCTGAACGACGGGTCTCCCAGCGGCAGCGGCTCCTTGCCGTCGAAGCCGAAGCGCACGTCGATGGCGGCCTCGTCGAGCACCCGGTCGTCGTCCGCGAGACGGGGGAGCTCCATCTCCACGGCGACCTCGGCGCCGGAGGCCAGCTCCGCGGCCCGGCGGCGGTAGTCGTGGAGCGAGCCGCTGACCACCTCCAGATAGCGCCGCCGGCACTCCGCCAGCTCCTCCTGGGCCTCGACCGCCTCGCGCCGGCGCGCGGCGAGATGGCGCTCGGCCTCCTCGATGTTGGCCCGCAGGTGCAGGGCCTCCTCGCGCACCTCCGGAGGCGGCGGCTCGCCGAGCGCCGTCCACTGGCGGCGGGCCCGCTCGAGATCGCTGCGGACGGTGTCCGGCCCGTCGAGCTCCCCCCGCGCGGCGAGGGCCCGGAGAGGAGCGTCGACTCGGGTCTCGAGCTCGCGGACCCGGGCCTCGGCGCCGGCCAGCTCCGCCTCGGAGCGCTCCAGCGCCTCTTTCTCCCCTTCCAGGCGGACCGCCACCTGACGGGCGCGCTCCTCCACCTGGGTCCTCTCGGTCAGGGCGGCCTCGCGGGCGCGATGGGCCTCCTCTCGCGCCACGGCGGCGCGGTCGCGCTCGGCGGCCGCGCGCGCCAGGAGATCGGCGGCCAGCGCGGCGCTCTCCCGGGCCGCGGGAAGGCCGGCGGTCTCGGCGAGGAGCTCCTGCCGGCGCCGCTCCCGAGCCAGCGCGGCTTCGGCGGCGGTCCGCCGTTCCCGCGCCAGGGCCCTGGTCTCGGCGGCCTCCCGGGCTTCCCGCTCGCTCGCTTCGAGATCCCGTGCGGCGGCGGCGAGCGCCGCCTCGCGGCCGGCGGCGCCGAGCACCCGGCCCCGCGGCGGCGCCACCCAGGTGCCGCGCGCGTCGCGCCAGGAGCCGTCCGGCGCGAGCTCGACGGCTTCGCTCCAGCTTCGCAGCCAGACCGGGGCGCCGGCCGCGAGCTCCAGCGGACCGGCGAGCGCGGCGTCCTCCAGCCGGAGCCCGGCGTAGACGGGGCCGGGAAAGCCGTGGCGCCGCGACGCCGCGAGCGCCGCGTCCCGATCGCCGGCATCCACCAGCAGCGAGAAACGGGCGTCGCCGAGCGCCGCCTCGACCGCCTCGCCGAGCCTGGGATCGGCTACCTCCGCCGTGGCGGCGAGCAAGGCGCAGCCGATCCCCTGCTCCTCCAGAACCTGAAGGGTGCGCTCGACCTCTCCGGGATAGACAGGGAGACCGGCGCGGAGGCGCTCCAACCGTCCGCGCGCCGCCGCCGCTCGCGCCTGGGTTGCGTCCGCGGCGGCGCCGGCGGCGAAGAAGGCCCGGTTGGCTTCTTCGGCTTCGGCGGCGAGCGCGGCGAGATCACCCTCGGGCAGGGCTTCGGCCTGGCGCAGACGCTCCTCCAGGAGGGCGAGCAGGTCCGCGGCGCGGATTTGGCCGGCGTGCGCCTCCTCCCAGGCCGACCGCGCGCGGACGGCCGCCTCCTGCGCCTCCTCCAGGACGTCCAGGGCGCGGCGATCGGCCTCGCGGGCGCGCGCCGCCCGGGCCTCCAGCTCTGTCCGCTCGGCCTCGCCGCGGCGGACCTTGGTGCGCAGCTCCGGCAGCTTGGCGCCGGCCTCGTCGCGCCGCCGCAGCTCCACCTGGAGCTCGGCGGCCGGGAGGCGGGCTTCGAGGTCCTTCACCCGGTCGCGGTGGCGCTCCCATTCATCGCGGTCCCGCACCTGGCGCTGCACCCGTTGCAGCTCCATCTGGAGCCCCTGCACCTGATGGATTTGCCGGCTCACCTCCTCCTCGCTCTCGCGGTAGCGCCGGCGGGCCTCGCCATAGCGTTCGAGGACGTCCTGATCGCCCATCATCTCCAGCACGCGGCGGAAGAGCTCGCGGGGCTTGAGCTCGAAGAGCGCATTGGTGCGCCCCTGCTCGATGGCGAGCACACTCATCAGGCTGCGCGTCACCCCGGCCCCTTCGAGCACGCGGGCGTAGCGCTCGGGGCCGTACCAGTCGCGCGATTCGAGCAGGAGCCGGCGGATCTCCTCGATCGCGGGCCGGCCCGGCAGCACGGCGAACCGCTTCTCGGGCGCGCCGCCCCCCGCCGGCACCAGCGCGCAGGCGAGCGTCGCCTCCGGCGTCGTGATCCGCTCGCGGCGGAAGGGCGGGCCGCCGCCCGGTCCGCCGCCGGGAACGTTGGAGACGACCGCCCGGATCAGCGCCGGCGCGTCCGGCCGGCGCAGGTAATTCTGGAGCCGCCGCCGGGAGGAGAGGCGCGGCGCGTTGAGGAGCTGGCGGATGCCGTCGAGCAGCGTGGTCTTGCCCGAGCCGTTGGGGCCGGTCACCAGCACCACGTCGCGGTCGAGAGGGATACGGACCGCCGGCCAGAGATCCCAGCCATGGAACGAGAGCTCCGTGAAGCGGAACATCAGGCCTGGCTCTCCGGGAGACTCTTTGGGAGACTCTTTGGGAGACTCTTTGGGAGATAATAGCGGGCGGCGCCGCGGTCGCCGGTGCGGACGACGCGCCCCGCCGCGATCAGATCCTTCAGGAGGGCCCGCAGACGCTCCGGCCGCGCGCCGGTCTCGCGCACCAGATCGCTCATCGCCGCCGGGCCTTCCAGCCGCGTCAGGGCTTCGAGGAGGCGGGCCGCGAGGCCGTCGATCTCGGGATTCTCCTCCTCTTCCCCCGCCGCCTCCCGCTCGGCGAGGAGCTTGGCCAGCACCTCGCGACGGATGAAGCCGATCATGCGCTCGCCGTCGATCCCCAGCTCGAGGAGCGGACCGGCCTCGATGACCTCGCCGTGGCCGGCGAGGAACTGGAGGCGCCGGAGCTGCGTCACCAGGCTCTGGATGCGGCTGCGCCCCCCCAGGACGGCGCGGAACTCGCGCACCAGCGCCTCCAGACGCACGCTGGGCCGGAAGCCGCGCGCCGCCGCCGTCCGCTCGCCGGTGAACATCTCCCCCTGCCCCGGCAGCTCGCGGGTGTCGGCGACGGTCCGCTTCTGGAGCACGAGGCGCGCCCAGAGGATCACCAGCAGCGCGCAGGCGTCGGAGCGCAGGCCGAGGTTCGAGGCCGCGTCGAACGCCGCGTCGGCGGTCACCTCCGGGGAGAGACGGATGCCGACGTGATCGGAGTAGGCGCTGGTGGCGAGCACCAGCCCCACCGCCTGGAGCCGGCGTTCCACGTCGCGGCGCACCTCGGGGAAGTCGAGGTCGGGGAGCTCGGCGCGCGGCACGGCCCCGGCGCGGAGCAGGCGGGCGCAGATGAGGGTGGCCGAATCGATCGCAACCATCGCGCCTCACCCTTCCTCGCGGGGACGGACCACCCCGGGCGTGAGGCGGGCCAGCGCCGGGCTCGCGATCTCTTCCGGCCAGCCGTCCCCCTCCGGCTCGACGCCCAAGGGGAGGGAGCCGAGCCGCCCGGCGATTCCCTCGCCGGCCCAGCGCTGGCCGGCGAGCGCCAACAGACTGGCCCGCAGGAACGACTCCCCGGCATCCTTTCCTGGAACGACCTGGGAGAGCGGGACCGGCTCCCGCCCCCCGGCGACGGCGGCGAGATCGGCGAGCAGGCGCTCCACCTCGGCCGGCACCTCGACGGCGTCGGCGGCGCGCACCGCCTCGGCCGGCTCGACCCAGACGACCGGCTCGGCCTCGGCCCGCTCGCGCGACGCCTGCACCTCGGCGGCGTAGGCGACGCCGTCGGTGGTCAGCAGCGGCGGCGCGGGGAGCACGGAGAGGAGCGCCTCGCGCCCGGCTGCGGCGAGCTCGTCGCGGCTCTTCGCCATCAGGGCGCGGACGATCTGCTCGGTGGTGAGCCCGGCGGTCAGCCGCAGGTACTGGCGGCCGACCTCGGTGACGGCGGCGTGCAGGATGGAGCTGGCGCCGTGGAGCCGCGAGAGCAGGTCGTGGATCTCGCGCGCCACCTTCCGCGCCGCGGCCTGGTCGAGCCGCACGGCGTCGAGCACGGCCCGGATGCGCTCCGAGAGGCGCAGCACCTCGCGCAGCTTCTCGGCCGTGCGACGGAGCACGACCTCGGAGTGCGAGGCCAGGGCCTCGTCGATCTCCTGGCGCAGGGCGGCGAGCCGCGAGCGCATCGACTGCAGGTGGCGCAGGGGGTCGAGCCCGATGTCGAGCGCGTAGCGCACGCCTTCCACCGTGGGACGGAGCTCGCCCATGCCCAGCCGGTGGTGGAGGAACGACAGCACGTCGCCCACCCAGCGGCCGGCGTCGGTGATCGCGTGACCGGAAGAGGGCTCGAATTCCAGCCAGCCGCTCTGCCGCAGCGCCCGCAGGACCGCCGCGCGCGCCGGCTCGGCCAGCCAGTAGAGGATCTCGTCGAGATCCCGCTGCGAGAAGACCGGCCGTGCGCTCTCGACCAGCGTCTCCATCACCGCCGCGCGCACGAAGAGCTCGCGCGGCGAGCGGCCGACCAGGGCGTGGAGCAGGGGGTAGACCGCTTCGAGCTCGCGCACCGCGGCCAGCGCCTCGACCTGCTCCGGCGGCAGGCCGCCGGTCCACTCGGCGAGCCCCTCCCAGCCGCGGGCGCCGGTCTCCTCGCCTTCCAGCTCGGTGGTGTCCAGAAGAGATGTCGTCCCGTTCTGCATTCCGGGCAGGACTATACCGGAGATGACGTGTTGGGAGAAATCCGGGAGGGGCTGAGGGGGAACGCTCCGGCCGTTCGTTCCTGCCGCAGGGCCCCGATGGGCGGGGCCGAGGACAACCAGCAGAACCAACAAGGAGCCTTCCCATGGGCATCAACCCGAACCACAACCAGACCCTGGTCCGCCGCTGAAGACGTGATGACGAACGTCGGGGAAGGCCGGGGCGTGGAGGATGCGAGCATCCGGC
This sequence comes from Thermoanaerobaculia bacterium, assembly GCA_036497345.1. Classification (GTDB taxonomy): domain Bacteria; phylum Acidobacteriota; class Thermoanaerobaculia; order Multivoradales; family UBA5704; genus DATARR01. The sequence continues at coordinate 4,644 of DASXJP010000228.1, read as the reverse complement.
AACGGGTGCGGCTCCTGGGCCGGTGCGCCGAGCGCCGTCAGACGCAGGGAAGATACCGCGCGTCGGAACGGCTCTACCGCTCTGCTCTCACCCTCGCCGAGGCGGCCTTCCCCGACGATCTCGAGACCGCGGCGCTCCTCAACGGGCTCGGCGTGCTGCACAAATATCAGGGGCGGTATGACGAGGCCGAGCCGGTCTACCGGCGGGCGCTGGCGATCGTCGAGGCGACGCTCGGCCCCGAGCATCCGGAGACCGCGTCGCTCTACCACAACCTCGGCGGCCTGGAGCACGCGCGGGGCCGCGCCGCCGCCGGCGAGCCCTGGGCGCGGCGGTCGGTCGAGGTCCGCGAGAAGGCCTTCGGCCCGGAGCATCCGGCGGTGGCCGCCGACAAGGCCGCGCTGGCGGCGATCCTCGACGCCCAGGGGCGTTTCGACGAGGCCGAGGCGCTGTACGCGGAGGCGCTGGCCATCTTCGAAAGGGTTTACGGCCCGCGGCACTACGAGCTGGCGGTGAATTACAACAACCTCGCGGCGATCCGCCAGACGAAAGGCGAGACGGGCGAGGCCGAAACGCTCTACCGCCGCGCCCTGGAGATCAAAGAAAAGGTTTTGGGCAGCGACCATCCGGATACGGCTCTGACCGTCCACAATCTGGCCACCCTGCTGGCCGGTTTGGGCCGGACGGCCGAGGCCGAGGCGCTCTACGGCCGCGCCCTGACCGTCTTCGAGAGCGCGCTGGGCTTGGCGCACCCTCACACGGAGGTCTGCCGGGAGGGGTTGGCGGCGCTTCACGGGTGACCGCGAAGCCAGGCGGCCACCTCTTCCGCGTTGCGGTCCGGCGGGAAGACCGGATAGAAAACCTTTTCGATCATGCCATCCCGCGCCACCAGGGTGATCCGCTTGACGAAACGGGTGCCCGCCAGCTCGAACGTGGGGAGCAGCAGCGCGTCGATCCACTCGAAGCGCTCGTCGCTCAGCAGCTCGAAGGGGAGGTGGAGCCGCTCGACCGCCTCGCGTTGGTACTCCGTGTCCTGGGTGCTGAGCCCGAAGACCCCGGCGCCGAGCTCCCGCAGCTCCGCGTGATGGTCCCGGAACGCGCAGGACTGCGGCGTGCACCCGCGGGCGCCGGGGATCTCGTTCCACCCCGGCAGAGCGTCCCGGTCCGGCCGCCCGGTATGGGGATAGAGATAGATCACCGTCCGCCCCGGCAGCGCCGAGAGATCGACTCGCCGCCCCGCCGTCGAGGGGAGGGGAAGCGAGGGGAGCCGGAGCCCCGGGAGATGGCCGCAGGCGCCGTCGTCCTCCGGGACGGGAAGGCCGGCGGGAAGGGCGTAGAGGTTGTCGGAGCGGGTCATGAGGCCAACGGTCACCCGAGCCCCAGGTCCTGGAGGGACTCCGCCAGGATGACCTTCCGGGCCAGCGCTCGCAGCTCCGGCATCGTAGAGATCGCCTCGACCCGCTGGCGGATCGCCTTGGGCAGCCGCCCGAAGCGAAGGGCCATCTGCTGGAGGAGCACCTTCCGCATCTCGATCTGCCCGGTCCGGAGCCCCTCTTCTCGCCCTTCCTTGAGCCACTGTCTCTTCCACTCTTTCGCGGTCTCTTCCAGCATCGGAGCCTCCATAAGGTCCAGTGTATCGGAAATTATAACGCCTGGAAATGTCCTGCGGACCAAGGAGATCCACCAATCGTTGAGGACCCGGCGGAGCTCGGGGTCCTCCTCCCGGGAGATGTGACCGGCGAGCTCTCGGGTCAGGAGAGGGAAATTCTCGGAGGACTTGGAGGCTTCAAGGCGGAACAGGGTGGCGATCCGGTTCTCCTTGAGGTCCGGACGGTCCAGGTCCAGGCGGCCCGCGTCGAGAAGGAGGTAGCGCAGCCGGGGCAGATACTGCCGCAAGCCTGGGGGGACCTCGACGAACAGGCTCTCCAGATCGCGGGGAGCGCGCCAGGGGCGCTTGCCGCTATGGAGCACCAGGGGGAGCACGACCGGCAGGCGGTCCCCCGGCTTCAGCTTCTCCCGGCGGATGATCTCCTCCAGCAGGAGGCCCACGTAGCTCAGCAGCCGCACGGCCATGAAGGGGTCGGAGGTGGACTGGAGCTCCAGCAGGAGATAGACGTAGAACCAGCCCTCCCCCTCTCCCCGGAAGCGTAGGCGCCAGACGAGGTCGCTGTGACGCTCGCGCAGGTCGGCCGTGATGAAGTCGTTGCCGACGTTCTCCAGAGTGCTGAAATCGAGCCGCGCCGTCCATCCTCCCGGAGAAAGCCCCGGAGGAGCTCCTCCACCGCCGTAGGGTGGGAGAAGAGCCGCTTGTACCCGCGGTCGTGCCAGGGTGTCTCGCCTCTCCGTTTGCGCTCGCGTGTCCTCACACCCACTGAAGACGGAAAATGAGGGCCAAAACTTATTCACCCTTATTCTATAAGGGTTTGCGAGGGCGGTAATGGGGCGACGCGGTCTTGCGCCTCTGCCCTCCCCTGCGCGACGATGGACCCTGTTTCGAGCCGGGATAAGATCCGAGCAGGAGGTGTCCATGAGCAGCGACGAACCGTTCCTTGTGGCGGCGGTCCAGGCGGCGCCGGTCTTCCTCGACCGCGCGGCCACGGTGGAGAAGGCCTGCGCTCTGATCGCGGAGGCCGGAGCGCGCGGGGCCCGGCTGGTCGCCTTTCCCGAGGGATTCATCCCCGCCTATCCGCTCTGGGCCTGGCACATTCCGGCGGGAGAGACCCATGCCCTGCGGGAGCTCTACGCGGAGCTCCTCGACCAAGCGGTCGCTCTCCACAGCGAGGCCACGGACCGGCTGTGCGCCGCCGCCCGCGAAGCGGGGGTTTGCGTCGCGGTCGGCATCAACGAGCGGAACTCCGAGGCCAGCGGGACGACGCTCTACAACTCCCTGCTCTGGATCGCCGCCGACGGCCACATCCTGGGCTGCCACCGCAAGCTCGTGCCCACCGCCGGCGAGCGCCTCGTCCACGGCCAGGGGGACGGCAGCACGCTGGAGGTCTACGATCTCCCCATCGGCCGCCTCGGGGGCCTGATCTGCTGGGAAAACTACATGCCGCTGGCGCGCTTCGCCCTCTACGCCTGGGGGGTGCAGATCTACGTCGCGCCGACCTGGGACCGTGGGGAGCCGTGGCTGTCGACGCTACGGCACATCGCCAAAGAGGGGCGCGCCTACGTCCTCGGCTGCTGCAGCGCCATGCGCCGGGACGACGTCCCGGACCGCTATGCCTTCAAGGAGAAGTACCTGCCACCAAGCGAGTGGATCAATCCGGGAGACAGCGCGATCGTCGATCCGGACGGCAAGTTTCTCGTCGAGCCCGTCCGTCACCGGGAGGAGATCCTCTATGCCGAGGTGGATCCGCGCCGCCTGCGGGGGCCGCGCTGGCAGCTCGACGTCGCCGGGCACTACGGCCGGCCGGACGTCTTCCAGCTCACGGTCCGGCGGGAGCCCCGGCCGATGGTCCGCGTCGTGGATGGGGAGAGCGAGACCGCCGGCGGCCCGCCTCACTTCCCGAACGTGTAAGCCAGCGTGTCGTTCGGCACGCTCGTCTGGAACTCGGCGACCTCCTCCAGCTTCTGATCGTCGCCGACGCGGTAGATGTGCCCTGCCTTGCCGGTGACGTTGCCCGGGGCGCCCGGCACGGGCGAGCTGGTCCGGAAGGCCAGGATCCTGCCCGGCGTCCAGATCTTCGCGTCCCCGGCGGGGGCTTTGCCAAAGGTGAAGATCTCGGCCTTGTTGCCATTGATGACGGCGATCTGCCGGTAGTCCTTCCCGCAGCCCGCGACGAGGAGCCCGAAGGCAATGGTGAGGATGCAGACGCTTGCGAGAGCGGCCTTGCCAGGCATGACGGTCTCCTTTCGAGACGCTCGGCGCCAGCCCTGCCGCCGCCTTCGATCGCCCCCGTTGCAGCCCTCGCTCGGGGGGGGTCCCCCGACGGCCGGCTGGCGAGCCAAATCGCGATTTCATTGTACTCCCAGGGAGGGGGAAGCCCAAGAGGCTCATGTCCCTGGCCCGGCCCTTGCAAAATGAGTCAGCCGCAGTAGTCGTAGCAGCCTGACCCAGGCGTCCAACCGCGCCTACCGCAAGGAGACCGCCATGCTTTTGACCATTGCGATCATTCTTTTCATCCTCTGGGCTCTCGGGTTCTTCGCCTTCCACGTCGCCGGCGGGCTGATCCACCTGCTGTTGGTGATCGCGGTCATCGTGATCGTCGTCCACCTGATCCAGGGACGACGACCACTCTGAGCCAGCCTCTCGGAAGGTCTGAAGGGGTCCGCTCGCGGGAGCGGACCCACGGGCCGCGCCGGCTTTCAATCAGGACCGTTCAGCGGAAGAGAGCTAAGGGCATTGGGCGCCGTTGCAGGCTTGGACGCCTCCCGTGCAGTGCGTCTCGCCGCTGGCGTCGTGACAGCTCGGCGGCTCGCACTGGACACAGCCATAGGTCTTAACCGCGGGCCCCGGCTTCCAGCCCGGCCAGAAATTCGTGCTGCCGAACACGAGGGTGTCGGGGATCAGGTCGCCGTTGGTGTCAACGAGGACGGTGCCCACCCTCTTGGTCGCCGCGCCGCCGGTCGTGCTCCACGGCATGGGGGTGGCCGGGAAGGTGAAGCTGCCGGTGAGATCCAGCTTGCGCGCGGCCTTGTCCCGCG
>DASXJP010000227.1:0-8863 GCA_036497345.1 Thermoanaerobaculia bacterium | reverse complement strand
GTCAGACGACGAGTCCTCTCGTCGAGAGAGGGAGCGAGAAGTTCGAACCGCCGCCGAATCGTGTCTTCATCGCACATTCTCTCCCAAGGATACAACAAAAATCGTAAAGATGCTACGGTTGTTCCGTGACGCTCCCTAAGAGTCCCCCGAGCCTGCCCGAAAAGAAGCAAACCCAAGGAGAACCCCAATGCCAATGCCCCATACCTGCTCGAAGGGATAGGGCTTCGGTTTCAGAATTTCTCCAAACGCTTCGAAAAGCTTTCCGCGCTGGACGCGCTCGGTTGTCGCCCAGGCTCAGCAGTACTTACAGGGCCTGATGCAGGCTCGCCGCAAGAACATGGAGCGCACGGAGGAAGTCGTGCCGGATTGCGAGTTAGCACTTTCTCTCCGAGTCCGACTGGGATGCTCGGGCGGTGTTGGACCAGGTCGCGGTGAAGGCGGATCGCCATCTGGGTGGGTGCGCCGACTCCTGCCTTCTGCTCGACGAGAGCTCATTTCAGAAGAAAGGCACGACATCTGTGGGAGTGGCGCGGCAATGGTCCGGCCGGCTGGGCAAAGTGGACAACTGCCAAGTGGCAGTCTTCGCGGCCTTGGCACAAGGGTCGTCTTCGACCCTGATTGATACTCGGCTAGTATAGGGATAGAGCTCGATGCGGACCTTCGGGTCGATGAAATGGGTGCGATGCTTGGTGCTGAAGACGAGGTGGTACAGCAGCCTGGAGAAGGTTCCGGCCATGGCTCTGCCTCCTGTGGGCGGACGGGAAACACCGCCGGTATCGTCCGAACGGGACGGGTGATTCTGTTGAGGGGGAAGATATCGCAGGATGAGGCGTGGGGTGCCGCCCCTTCGGGGCTCTTGGATTCCTTTTTCGCACCTTCACCTGGGGCTCACGCCCCAGGCTATTCAGATGCCGCCACTTCGTGGCGGATTGGGAGCCGATGGCCGGGATTTCCAACGGACGTGGGAAAGATCCGGAGGCGGATGGGTGGTGGTCCGGAGCGCCACTTGCCGTGTGCCTGGGTAAGGGATAGTATCCTCCTCCCTATGGATAGAGTCGGGGCCCACGAGATCGATAAAATCCTCCTCAGACCAGGTCAGTCGGTCAACTTCGAGGATCGCGACCACCTGCTGGAGACCCTCGACCGGCTCGACCAGCGGGTTCCAGCGCGGCATGAAGGAAGGACCGGGATCATCGGGAACACTTCTGCATGCTGCGTTACCTGCGTTTCGTCGCCGGAGAGGATCTCCTATCCTATCCCTCCCCGTGACTCTGAGGAAGCCCCAGAGGGGCAAGACCCTCCAGACTTCATTCTCGAGTAGCCTGATAGGCGGCGGGAGACGTTCGAGCTGACTGACGGCTCTACACAGGAGTACCAGAGGAGGCTCGCCGCGGCGAGCAGGTCCGAAGACCACCTGGTCCTGCCCGTCGACATCAACACGCCAGAGAAGGAAGCGGCTCAGCTATGGGCGGAGATCCTCTTCTCGGCTTTCCTCCAGAAGGCTGAGGGGCTCAGGCGCGGCCGCTTCGATCTGGATCATCTCCTCATCTACGACTTGACGGGGCTCGGCCTCCTGCTCCCCTTGGAGCGGGGAGCACCGATCCTGAGGCAGAAGGTCCAGGAGTGGTATGCCAGGGAGGCGCCAGTGAATCGATTCGGACGCATCTCGATCCTTCGCGACCTGGCTTTCCTCCTGGACTTGGAGGGCGAAGGAAGAATTCTCCGGCGGGAATCTCCGTATTTTCAGCTCCCGGTCATCCGCGCTCACGACGAAGAGGGCCTGAGGAGGAGGCTCCGGGAGATCGACCGCTACTGCCGCCAGAATTCCATCCGCCATCTAAAGGCCTTCGGCTCCATCCTGGGAGACAGGGCAATAACTTTCGTGAGGACAGCGACTTGGACCTCCTCGTGGAATTCGAGCCTGGGACACGCGTCACTCTGCTGGACATGGCCCGCATGGAAAGGGAGCTCGGCCAGTTGATCGGATTCGAAGTGGACCTCCGTACGGCGGGAGACCTGAGCCGATACTTCAGGCACGAGGTTCTGCAGAAGGCGGTGGAATTGCGTGCTACCCAAGGATGACGGGATCCGCCTGCAGCACATGCTCGACGCTGCCAGGAAGGCGGTGCGTCTGGCTGCGGGACGGGGGCGCGAAGATCTCGATGCAGAGGACGAGCCTCTGCCATATGCTCTGGTCCAGTTGATCTCTGTGATCGGCGAGGCTGCCGGCAAGGTGAGCTCCGGTACCTGTTCAGAGAAGGAGCGGCTCCTCACTTTGTCCTTCCATGAAGCCCCCGCCCACCGGTCGGCGGATCAGAACTTGACGACATACTTCTTGGCCTCCAGACAGGCGGCGAAGGCCTTCCTGAACGCCTGTTGCTGCTCGGCGGTCACCTGCTGCGCCTGCTGGGCCTGCTGCTCGACCTGCTGTTGCGCCTGCTCCGACTTCTCCTTGCCCCGGCGGCGCCCCCCCACCAGGCCGACGGCCGCGCCGATGGCGGCGCCCTTGCCGGCGTCGCCCGCGATCCCGCCGATCAAGGCTCCCGCCCCCGCCCCGACGACGGTGCCCTTGGCGCCGGTGCCCTTGCCGGCGGTGGCCGCCTGCTGCTTCGCCGCATCCGCCTGTTGCGCCTGCTGCTGAGCGGTCTTCTGCACCTCGAAGGGATCGACGCCGGTGTTGCCGACCGCCCATTTGTAGCACGCGGCCTCGTCGCTCGACTGCCGGTCCGGGGGCTGTCCCTTCGCGGGGAAGACGTAGACGCCGACGGTGGCGGCCAGCGTCTTGGGATGGGCCGGCTGCGCCTGGCTCTGGGCTCCGGCCGCCGCGGAAATGACGAGCAGCGTGCTCAGGACGATCGTCGCGGTCCGTGTCATCGGCGGGTCCTCCCTCGTTTCGCGGGACGTGGCTCACTTCCCGGCGGCAACGGCCGCGGGAGCCGGCGTGCAGGCTCCGAACACCACCACGCCGAGGTCCTCCCGCGCCACCGACGCCGTCAGCTTGCCGCTGGCTTCGGAGATCATGATGCTGAAGGCCCGGCCGCGCTCCACCCCTTGCAGGACGATCGAGCCGTCCTCGCGCCGCAGCTGCTCGAACCGGGTCTGACGGTTCTCGCCGCTGGCCGGGGTGGTGGAGAGCAGGCGGTGGGCCAGATCCACCTCGAGGAACCGGGGCACGTTGAGCTCTTCAGGAGACACCTGCTCGCACGGGCTCTCCTGGCGGCAGGCGGTGACCTGGATCGTGACGCACAGCAACCGCTCCGCGCCGGTCAGATCGTCGGCCGGAGCGGGCCCAGCCCAGGCCAGCGAGCCGGCCAACGCCAGACACCAGATGGTAGAAGCTCTCATGGCAGGTCCCTCGATGGTCGTTACGCACCCGACGGTCTCATCGTAGATCGGCGCCCCGGGCGTTGCCATAGGACCTTGGTCCAGGGTGCAGAGGCCCTCCTTCAGGGGTTGAGAGAGCATGCTAGACTGCCCTTGAAGCCTCCCAAAGGAGCCCTCATGCCGACCGAGCTGATCCGTGATGCACGATCCAAAGGTCTGACGGCGCTCAGGCTCGCTCTCCTGATCTCTGGCTTCCCCCTGGCCGCAGGCGCCTCGACGATCTACACCAGCATTCCTAGCCCGCTCCCTCCGAACGTGCCGAGCCTGGGGTATCAGGCGACCCAGACGTCCGAGTTCGGCGATCTGATCCAGCTCGGCGGTACGGACCGCGTGCTGAAGACCGTCACGCTGGTGATGAGCGGTTGGGCCCTGGCCTCGGATTGGCCGTCGTTTCCCGGGTCCACCGGCCCGACGTGGAGCCATCCGCTCACGCTCAATCTCTACGCCGTGGACAACAGCGGGCCGAATCCGGCTCCGGGCACGCTGATCGCCACCCGGACGCAGACGTTCGCCATCCCGTGGCGTCCGCCGGCCGACCCGACCTGTCCCGGCGGAACGGCGTGGCGGGCCGGCGACGGCAACTGCTATAGCGGGCTGGCGTTCACGGTCACGTTCGATTTCACGGGCACCGTCGTGCCGAGCCAGCTCATCTATGGCCTGGCGTTCAATACCCAGACCTGGGGCTATGCGCCCATCGGAGCTCCGGGGCCCTACGTCTCCCTGAACTTCGGTCTGGCCACCCAGCCGCCCACGGTGGGGAGCAACCCGTTTCCGGACACCGCGTACTGGAACACACAAACGCCCTCCAACTATGCGGACGGCGGCGCGGGGGGAGTGGGGACCTTCCGCAGAGACACCGCCTGGACCCCGTTCAGCGGCGCGATCTCCTTCGAGTCGCAGGAGCTGACCGAGCTCCCCACGCTCTCGCCGCTGGCCCTGGGGCTGCTCGCCTTCGCCCTGGCCCTGATTGCGGCCTCGAGGTTGCGATCGCGTCACGAGCTGTGACTGGACAGCCACTTCCCCGCGAAGCCGGCGAGGAGAACCAGCACGAGGCCGCAGAAGAGCATGATGCCGAGGATCAGCGCCCGTCCCTGGCGGTCCCGGCCGGCGGCGAGCGCGGCGACTCCGGCCACGATCTGGCCCAGGTAGATCAGCGGCAGCAGCGCCGCTGATCCGCAGGAGACCTTGCCCGCTCCCAGGCGCTGGAACAGGGTCACCAGGATCCAGGCGAGCAGGAAGTCGAGCAGGGCGATGCCGACCGCCAGCGGCCAAGCGGGTCCCTCGGCCGGCCGGAGCCGCCCCTGGAAGACCGCGATCGCCTCCTCCGCCTCCGCTGGAGAATGGCCCGCTTTCACCATCTGGGCACGGAGAGCGTCCACAGAATACCGGGGCGCGTTCTCCTTGAGGTAGGCCAGGAGGGCCTTCAGGTCCTTCTCGTGCATGCCACCGGGACTGTAAACCAGGAGCTTCGAATCCTGAAGGAGACCTGGTCCTGTAGAAGACGCCAGGAAGTACAATGGTTATCGCTGAACGTCGATCTTTCGGAGACCGGGAGATCGCCCGCCTCACGAGCTCACCGCTTCAGCATTCCGTCCCTCGTTCCAGGAGAGAAAGCCATGAGACCCCATTTCAACCCAGCGTCTATCCGTTCCGCCCTGCGCGGCCTCGCGCCGGCGGTCCTGCTGCTCACCCTCCTCCTCGCGCCCCTGCCCGCCGCGGCCACGACGCCCCTCGGGGCCACGATCGTGGGCAGCAGCGTGCAGTTCGCGATCTTCTCCGCCAACGCCACCCGCATCGAGGTCTGGATCTTCGCCACCCCCACGGCCTCGACTCCCACGGCCAAGTACGCCCTCACCCAGACCGACGTGCCCAACCACATCTGGACGGTCACCGTCTCGGGCCTCGGCGCCAGCACCCTCTACGGCTACCGGGTCTGGGGCCCCAACTGGACCTACAACGCGAGTTGGACGCCGGGGAGCAACCTCGGCTTCGTCTCACACGTGGACGCCAACGGCAACCGCTTCAATCCCAACAAGCTGCTCACCGACCCCTACGCCAAGGCGGTCACCGGCGAGCCGCAGCGGGTCAGCGGCCACTATTCGACGGCCATCCTCGGCGGCACGGACACCTACGCCTTCGTCGACAGCGCCGGAGCGATGCCGAAGTCGATCGTGGTCAGCGACACCTATAGCTGGGGGACCGACCTCAAGCCCAACATCGCGATGAAGGACTCGGTCTCCTATGAGGTCCACCTACGCGGGTTCACCAAGAACGACTCCAGCGTGGCGGCCGCCTCGCGCGGCACCTACGACGGCTTCGGCTCCAAGGCCTCCTACTTCAAGACCCTGGGGGTGACCGCGGCCGAGCTGATGCCCATCCACGAATACCCGCAGTACGACGATCCGGTGGGGGGCGCCACCGTCGACCGGATCAACTACTGGGGGTACATGACCACCCAGTTCTTCGCCCCCAACCGCGAGTACCTGTGCACCGACATGACCTCCTGCACCTACGTCGCGGGCGAGCAGGTGACCAAGCTCAAGGACATGGTCAAGGCCCTGCACGCCCAGGGGGTCGAGGTCTGGCTCGACGTGGTGTTCAACCACACCTGGGAAGGGGGCGCCTGCTCCGGCAACCCGGTGCGCTACATCAACCTGCGCGGCATCGACAACGCCACCTACTACACGCTGGCCGACGACAAGTCCTGCTATTGGGATTCGACCGGCACCGGCAACAACCTGAACGCCAGCCGCACGGCGGTGCGCAATCTGATCGTCGACAGCCTCACCTACTGGGCCAACACCATGCACGTGGACGGCTTCCGCTTCGACCTCGCCTATGAGCTGGGCCGCGAGGGGAGCGACGGCCGGACGTTCAACTCCAGCGCCACCACCCTGGTATCGATCGCCAGCGCCGCCTCGGCCAACGGGTTCAAGATCGTGGCCGAGCCGTGGGACACCTCGGGCTTCGGCGTCGGCCAGTTCCCGGCCGGCTGGTCCGAGTGGAACGGCAGCTACCGCGACAACCTGCGGCAATACATGAAGGGTGACAACAGCCAGGTGGGCAACCTCGGCGCCTCGATCACCGCCAGTTGGTCCGGGTTCGGGACGCCGCCCGAGAGCGTCAACCTCATCACCGCCCACGACGGCTTCACCCTCAACGACCTGGTCTCCTACAACACCAAGCAGAACGGCACCGGCCCCTGCAACCCGACCGGAGCGGACGCCTCGAGCGGCAGCGACACGAACCTGAGCTGGGACAGCGGCGGCGACGAGGTGCTGCGGCGCCGGCAGATCCGCAACTTCGCCACCCAGATGCTGGTCGATTTCGGCGTGCCGATGATCCTGGCCGGCGACGAATTCCGCCGCACCCAGAGCGGCAACAACAACGGCTACATGGCGGACAACTCCTGCGGCTGGATCGACTGGAGCCTGCAGACCACCAACCAGAAGACCTACGATTTCTTCCGCAAGATGATCGCCTTCCGCAAGGCCCATCCCGGCCTGCGGCGCGCGGTCGACGTGGGGGGCGCCGATCACGATGGGGACGGCTACAAGGACCTCACCTGGCACGGCACCACGCCGGACACCCCGGACTGGAGCTCCACCTCGCATTCGCTGGCCTGGCTGATCGACGGCTCCAGCAGCGAGACCGGCGGCCCTGCCGACGCGCCAGACCTCTACATCGCCTCCAACGCCTACTTCGGCAACCTGACCTTCACCATCCCCACCGCGCCCAACTCCAAGTGCTGGTGGCTGCTGGCCGACACCGGCGACTGGGCCGAGGGGACGGGGAACATCTACTACGACCCCACGGTCTCCACCTGGAATTCGCAGCCGCTGCCGAAGATGGGGGGCACCACCTACGGCGTCCAGGCCCGCTCGACGCTGATCCTGGCCGCGCGCCCCTGCAACTCCTCGGAGGCGATCCGGGTGGACTTCACGATCAACGGCTTCTCCACCTCGTCGGGGCAGGACCTCTACGTGGTGGGGAGCGTCCCTGAGCTGGGCAGTTGGGACACCTCGAAGGCGGTCAAGCTCAACTACGTGAGCAGCAGCCAGTGGAGCGGCCCCGTCTTCTTCTTCGCCAGCAAGGGGTCGGCGATCCAGTACAAATACATCATGAAGCAGGGCGCCTCGGTGACCTGGGAAGGGGGCGCGAACCGCAACTATACGGTGCCCACCTCCGGCTCGGGGAGTAGGAACGACACCTGGCAGCCGTAGGGGTGTAGGGAGGATTCGAGGAGCCCGGCGGCCGGGGTGGCCGCCGGGCTCCGTTTTGAGGTATAATCTCCCCCGAGGTCGCTTATGAAGATCATCATCTCGCTTCCAGACGAAATGGCCGAACGGGTCCGCCAGCGTCCCGACAGCGATGAGTTCGTCACCCGGGCGGTCGAAGAGGCGCTCGCTCGGGAGCAGCCCTCCACGACCCCGTCTGAGCCGCAGCCCTCCAAGTGGGCTCAGATCGCGAAGCGCATCGAAAGCGGGCCCTCTCTCGGCAGCTATGCGAAAAAGTTCAACGCGGATCGGAGAGAATTCCGGCGGAGCTTTCGTTTCCCACACGACGAGCGCTGATGCGCTACCTGCTCGATTCGGACAGCCTTTCGGATCTCTACGAGCCCAAATCTCAAGGGTATCGTAATATCATTGGACGAGCTGTCGCCCTCCCAGAAGCGGATCGAATTGTCATCTCGATTCTGGCTCTCTACGAATTAGAGTATGGCTATGCAAATGCGCCGGAGAGCCTGAAGCCTGTGCTCCGGAACCGGATCTCCGCGATTCAAGGAGACTCTCCGATCCTTCCGCTCAACCTCGAAGCGGCTCGTATCTTTGGCTCTCTGAAGGTCCGACTTCAGTCGCTCCGGCAACTGAGCTCAAAGGCTATCAAGGCCCACAACATGGATATCATGCTGGCCGCCACGGCGATCGTCGAAGGCTGCACCTTGATCAGTGCGGATGGGATCTACTCGGACCTCCAGCAGCTCGACCCCACTCTGCGGGTCGAGAACTGGCTCGGCTGAGCCTACGAATCCCGGTGCACCGTCTCCGGTGAGAACGCCGGCAGGCAGATGGCCACGTACTCGGCGCCGCCCGGCTCCGGGTTGCTGTAGCGCACCCACTCTCCCGGCGACGCCACCACCGCCTGGCCGGCCCGCACGTCGAGCGATCCCTCTTCGTGCTCGACGCGCAGGAGCCCCTTCAGCACGACGGTGATCTCCTCGAGCTCCGGACGCTGGCCGGGCTCCTCCCAGCCTTCGGGGGAGACCATGCGGGCCACGCTCATGCCGGCGTGACCCGAATTCACTCGTCCCGCGTACTCCTCGATCCGCTTCGGCTTGTTGCCGGCGGCCTGGATGATGGTGGGCTACTCGATCAATCGCGGCATGATTCAATCTCTCCTTACAGCGTCCGGCTTCACCAACAGGCTCTTGCCGTCCAGGCTCGTCGTGGGCTTCACGCCGTAGCAGGCGTTACCTCAT
>DASXJP010000226.1:0-17546 GCA_036497345.1 Thermoanaerobaculia bacterium | reverse complement strand
CGGGCCAGAGCGCCTCGGCCTCCCCCACCACCACGCTCTCGGCGTGGCGCGCCACCTCGTCCGGACAGAGGCTGGCGTGGAAGCCGCCCATGACCACCGGCACCCGCCGCCGCCGGTACTCGGAGGCGATCTGATAGGCGCGCCGGGCGGTGTAGGTCTCGACCGACAAGGCCACCAGATCGGTGGGCTCGTCGAAGGGGATCTCCTCCATGCGATCGTCGTAGAAGCGCACCTCCACGTCGCGCGGCGTGATCCCGGCGATCAGCGCGGGCGGTAGCGGCTCCATCTGCCAGGTGCGGATGTAGGAGCGGTCGCCGGCGCGGCGGCCGATGCAGGGGTGGACGATCGTCAGTCTCACGCGGCGGTTCTCACCTTCCCCATTCCCAGGATCCAGTCGCAGTTGTAGAAGCGATGGAGATTATGGGCGTAGAAACGGTAGCCGAGGTTGGTGCCCAGCCGCACCGGCCACGGGCTGGGCGAGGCGGCCAGGCGCTTCATCATGGACGGCACGCTGTAGGCGTATCTCCACGCCGTCTCGATGCCGCGTTGGAGCTCCTCGACGCTCATCCGCGCCGGCTGGAAGACCACGTGCTGGCCGTCGTAGAGCTCCCAGTTGCGAGTCAGAATGCGCCCCTCGCCCTCCAGTCGATGATAGAGGGCCGTGCCGGGGAACGGCGTGACCACGGCGAAGCGCGGCAGGTCGATGCGGGCCTCCACGGCGAAACGGGCGGTCTCCAGGAAGATCTCCGGCGTGTCGTGGTCGAGCCCGAAGACGAAACACCCCTGGAGCGCGATGCCGTGCCGGTGCAGGGCCGCCACCAGCTCCTGGTAGCGCTCGGGGGAATTGAAACCTTTTTTCGAGGCGCGCAGGTTCTCCCGCGAGATCGACTCCAGCCCCATCAGGATGCCCTTGCAACCGCTCCGCTGGGCGAGGCTCAGCAGCTCCGGGTCCTGCCCGAGCAGGACGGTGGCGAGCCCGTACCACTGGACGCGCAGCGGGATCAGCGCCGCGAACAGGCGGGCGGCGTAGCCGCGGTCGGCGATCAGGTTCAGATCCACGAAGATCAGCTTGCGCGCGCCCTTGCGCCGGATCTCCTCGACGATCTCCTCCACCGGCTTCTGGAACGGCTTCGTCCCCCAGGCCGCGGGGACGACGCAGAAGTCGCAGCGGTGGACGCAGGCGCGTGTGGCCTCGAAGACGTCGTCGGTGAGATAGCGGCGCCGCGGCAGCAGGTCGCGGCGGGGCATCGGCATACCGGCCAGCGACAGGCCGGGGCGCTGATCGTACCGGGGCCGCATGCGGCCGGCGGCGAAGTCGCGCAGCAGCTCGGGCCAGCTCTCCTCGGCGTAGCCCACCACGATGGCGTCCGCGTGGGGTTGGGCATCCTCCGGCACCAGGGTCACGTGGGGGCCGCCGAGCACCACCGGGATGCCCCGGGCGCGGAAGGCCGCCGCCAGCTCGTAGGAGCGCACGGCCGTGCCCGTGATCACCGTGAGGCCGACCAGGTCGGCCTCGATCCCGGCGGGGTCGACGTCCGCGATCCCCTCGTCGATGAGGTGGACCTCCGCGTCGAGCTCCGAGGGGACGAGCGACGCCAGGGTCGGGAGGGTGAGCGGCATGTAGCGGAGCGACCGTTTGAAGATCCCTCCGCGGTGGCGGTAGAGCGGGCCTTTGGGGGAGATCAGGACGATCCGCATGAGCTTCGTTCCGCCAGGTTCTGCGTGTTTCAAGACTCTAGCAGACTCCGGCCAACCCTGTCAGCCGGCGTTCGCTTCCGGCGCGAGGGAATAGCTGGTCGGTCCCCCCTGCCGGGCGATTGCCTGAGGTCTGTGGCGGAGCGGGTACAGCAACATCGGCATAGTTGCATGGGCTAAATCTTACTAGTATAGTCCTCGCGAAGGTACTCACCTGGCGAAAGGAGGATCTATGCGTCTGTTTCGTCTTCTCGCTCTTGGGCTCCTGATCTTCGCAGCGCTCTCGGGAATGGCCTTTGCGCAGGGCCCGTCGGATGCCGCGAGCTATGCCGCGGACTGGGGTGTCAGCCTGGACGAGGCTACGTACCGGCTGAGCCTTCAGGTGCCGATCGGAGAGTTTGACGCCAACCTCACCGAGGTCGACCGCGGCAGCTTTGCCGGGCTCTGGATCGAGCACGCCCCGGCCTTTCGCGTCGTCGTTCGTTCCACCGACCCGAACGCTGGGCAGCAGATCTCCAGCATGGTGGCCGGCACGGTGCTCGAGGGCCTCGTAACCGTGGAGTCAGCCGGGTTCTCCCTGGAGGAGCTCGAAGCCGCGCAGGCGAGCTCCCACTCCTTCGCCCGTAAGGTCGGCGAGGTCGTGGAATCCGAAATCAATGTGCAAACCAACTGGGTCGAGCTCTATTCGCTCAATCCCAAACAACTTCTGGGCAAGCTGGCCGCGGCGGGCCTGAAGCTACCACCGAGTGTGGTGGTCTTTGCTGTCGCGCGCCTGAGCGTGCCTGATGTCAACATCTACGGTGGGCTCGCTTTGAGAACCTGCACGAGCGGATTTTCCGTCCAGGACAATAATCGGACACGGGGCATCACGACGGCGGCCCACTGCTCCAATAACCAGACATTTGGTGGTCAGGCCCTGACCTTCCAGGCTGAATTGCAGTCCGGCGATCAGGACGTCCAGTGGCACACGGCCCCAGGGCTCACGGTCACCAATCAATTCGACTCCGGCATCGGCGTCCGGGCATGCACTGCGACGCTCGGCCGGAACAACCAGGCGGTCGGCGACTATGTATGCAAGAACGGTATGACCACAGGCTACACCTGCGGCAACATCAGCAGCACAACCTACGCCCCCGGCTACGTGACCAACGCGAACCCCACATTCATCCGCGTCCACAACAATGCAGGCACTCCTCTACGTGCCGGGGGCGACAGCGGTGGGCCATGGTTCCTGGTCAACACCGCCTATGGTACTCACAGCGGCTCTCCCGGGGCTGATCCCAACGACGCTCTATATATGGCGATCAACTACGTCTCAGCCCTCAATGTCACGGTGCTGACGGGGCCCTAGCACAGGGGGGGAGAGCCGCTGGGCTCCTGACTGTCTCGCTCTCCCTGGAACGCGGTCAGGATCTCGTCCGGAAGGGGGTCATCGAAGTCCGGGGCGATGTGAATGCGCCCCTTGAGTCTCCCAGGCTTTCGAGGCTCCAGGGTCACTCGGACCAGTTTCGCGACAGGCCGGCCGCTCTTCGCGATGACGATCTCTTCCCCCTCGGCGACTCGATCGAGAAGACGGGAGAGATGGGTCTTGGCCTCATGGACGTTATAGGTTCCCACGGCACCTCCTGGACTAAGTTAGTCTATTCCTTCCGATAGAGGGTGTCGAGCTGGCTTCCTACCCTCGTTGCCTTGACAGGGCGGATGCCCTACAATACGCCTCCGCTTCCTGGAGACCCCGTCTCCGGCCTGTCTCAGCCGACGTAGCTCAGCGGTAGAGCAGCTGATTCGTAATCAGCAGGTCATCGGTTCAAATCCGATCGTCGGCTCCATTCCCCTCCTGGTCAGGTTCCCAAGGCAACGGCGTCCCCCCTTCAGGTGTACCCTGCACCTTTAGCGGTGCAGAGGGGAGATTCCGGAGGACGTTGATGCGAGCGCTAAAGTTTGGCGGTACTTCCGTAGGCGATGCGGAGCGGATGCGGGGCGTGGCCGAGATCGTCGGCCGGCAGGCGCCCGAGGGTCCGCTCGTGGTGGTGGTCTCGGCCGTGGGCGGCGTCACCGACGCGCTCCTGAAAGGCGCCGAGCAGGCCGCGGCGGGCGGCGCGGTCATGCCCTCCCTGGCCCGCTTCCACTCGGTGCACCGCGAGATCCTCGACGCCCTCCGCCCGGAGCTCGGCCCCACCCGCGCCGCCGAGGCCGAGGCCGACCTCGGCGCCCTCGAACGGGAGCTCGAGGACCTGCTGCACGGCTCCGGCCTCCTCCGCGAGTGCCCCCCCTCCGCCCTCGCCCTCCTCTCCGCCCTCGGCGAGCGGGCCTCCTGCGCCCTGCTCTACCGCCTGCTCGAAGCCCGCGGCCACGACGTGCGGCTGCTCGATCCCAAGGCGCTGATCCGCACCTTCGGGTCCCCGCTGTCGTCCTCGCCCGACTGGGCCGCAACCTGGGAGGCGTTCGCGCCCCTGCGGGAATCCCCCCCGCCGGTCTCCGTCCTCCCCGGCTTCTTCGGCGGCGACGCCAGCGGGCGCGTCAACCTGCTGGGGCGCGGCGGCTCGGACTACTCCGGCGCCATCGCCGCCTGGGCCTTCGACGCCGAGTTGCTGGAGATCTGGACCGACGTCGACGGCATCTATAGCGCCGATCCGCGGCTGGTCCCCTCCGCCGCCGTGCTCCCCGAGGTGAGCTACGAGGAGGCCATGGAGCTGTCGTTCTTCGGCGCCAAGGTGCTGCACCCGAAGACGATCCAGCCGGCGCGCGAGAAGGGCATCCCGGTGCGCGTGCGCAACAGCTTCGCGCCGGAGCACCCCGGCAGCCTGGTGCACCGCGACGCCGCTCCGGCCGCCAGCGGCGTGCGCGGCCTGACCTTCCTGCCCGGCGTCTCGCTGGTGGACGTCACCGGCTCCGGCATGGCGGGAGTGCCCGGCGTCGCCGCCCGGGTCTTCCAGGCGATGGCCGCCGCCAACATCTCGGTGATCCTGATCACCCAGAGCTCCAGCGAGCTCGCCATCTCCCTCGCGGTGGCCGACGCCGACGGGCCGCGCGCCCTCCACGCGCTGCGTGAGGCGTTCGCCGCCGAGCTCGCGGCGGGGATCCTCGACCCGCTCCAGATCCGCTCCGGCTGCGCCGTGGTCTCGCTGGTGGGCGACGGCATGCGCGACCGTCTGGGGGTGGTGGGCACCTTCGCCGGCGCCCTGGCGGATGTCGGGGTCAACATCGTCGCCCTGGCGCAGGGGTCCACCGAGCGCAACATCTCGGCGGTGGTGGCCGCGGCGGACGCCCGCCGGGCCGTGCGCCACATCCACGCCCAGCTCTTCGAGCGGAGACCCGAGCTCCAGCTCGTGGTCTGGGGAGTGGGGAACGTCGGCTCGAAGCTGCTGCGGAAGATCGGCGAGCACCAGGCCCGCCCCAGCCGGCGGGTGGACCTCAAGCTCTGCGCCGTGGCCAATTCGAAGCGTTGCGTCTTCGACGCCGAGGGGCTCGATCCCGCGGCCTGGGCTTCCCGCCTCGACGCCGCCACCCTCCCCTCCGGCCTCGACTCCCTGCTGGAGGAGCTCGGCCGCGCCCGGCTGATCAACCCGGTGTTCGTCGACTGCACCTCGGATGACCAGGTGGCCGCCGCCTACGGCCGGCTGTTCGAGGCGGGGCTGCACGTGGTGACGGTCAACAAGAAGGCCAACAGCGCTCCGTACGAGGATTACCAGCGCCTGCACGAGACGAGCGACCGGCTCAAGCGCCGCTTCTTCTACGAGACCAACGTCGGCGCCGGCCTGCCGGTGATCGGCACCCTCCAGAGCCTGCTCAAGGGGGGCGACCGGGTACTGCGGCTGGAGGCGATCCTCTCCGGCTCGCTCTCCTTCCTGCTCGGCGCGCTGGAGGACGGCGTCCCCTTCTCCGCGGCGGTACGCACGGCCCGCGACTGTGGCTTCACGGAGCCCGATCCGCGCGACGACCTCTCGGGGCTCGACGTGGCGCGCAAGCTCCTCATCCTGGCCCGCGAGCTCGGCGCCACGATCGATCTGGCGGACGTCCAGGTCGAAGGAGTGCTGCCGCCCGACTTCGACGCCGCGGGGAACGTCGAGGATTTCTTCGCCGGTCTGCCGCGGCTGGACGGCCTGTTCGAGGGGCGGCGCAAGCGGCTGGTCGAGGAGGGGAAGGTGCTGCGCCACGCCGCCGTCATCGAGGCGGTGAACGGCGGCTTTCGCTGCCGCGTGGGGCTGGAGGCGGTCGGCCCCGAGCATCCGCTGTACGCCGTGCGCGGCGGCGAGAACGCCTTCTCGTTCCTCACCGAGCACTACCGGCCGACGCCGCTGGTGGTGCGCGGCTACGGCGCGGGCGGCGAGGTCACCGCCGCCGGAGCGCTGGCGGACCTGCTCCGGGTCGTGGCGTGACGCTTTGTCCTGATGAAAGAATACCGCTCCTCATGACCTTGCGCGCCTACGCCCCGGCCAGCATCGGGAACTTCGCGGCCGGCTTCGACCTGATGGGCGCGGCTCTCGCCCCGCTCGACGGCTCCCTCTGGGGGGACGTGGTGGGGGGGGAGCCCGCCGCCGAGCCCGCCCTCACCGCCTCGGGCCCCTACGCCGGATTTCTCCCCGCCGACCCCTGGCAGAACCTGGTGATGCGCACCTTCGGCCTGTTCCGCAAGGAGCTGAACGGCCGGGGGATCGACGTCCCGGCGATCGCCTTCCATCTGGAGAAGCACCTCCCCCGGGCCAGCGGGCTGGGATCGAGCGCCTCCTCGGTGGCGGCCACGCTCGCCGTCTGCCAGGCCTTGACGGGCCATCCGCTGCGCCCCCCCGAGGTCTGGACCCTGGCCGGCCAGGCCGAGGCCCTGGTCTCCGGCTCGCCGCATCTCGACAACGTCCTTCCCTGCCTGGCCGGCGGCCTGCGGCTCCAGCTCCCCGACCGCGACGGCCAGCCCGACGCCCGCTCGCTGCCGTGGCCCGAGGACTTGGTGCTGGTGGTGGTCTCGCCGAGCTTCGAGCTGTCGACGGAGCACAGCCGGCGGGTCCTCCCCCGCCGCTTCGAGCTCAAGGACACCCTCGGCTTCGCCGCCAACCTGGCGGGCTTCGTCCACGCCCTGGAGACCGGCGATCGCGGCCTGCTCCGCCGCTGCCTGCGTGATCCGCTGGCCGAGCCCTACCGCGCCCCCCTGGTGCCGGGATTCCGCGCCGCGCAGGCGGCGGCGCTGGAGGCGGGCGCCTGGGGGTGCACGCTCTCGGGCGCGGGACCGGCGATGTTCGCCGTGGCCGAGTCGCCGGAGCAGGGCCACGAGGTGGCCGACGCCCTCCAGGGGGGCCTGCGCGGCGCCGGCCTCGACTCCAGCTTCCGTCTCTGCGGCCTCGACCGCCAGGGCACCCGGCTGCTCGCATGAGACTGGTCAGCACCCGCGACGCGGCCGTCACCGCCACCTTCCGGGAGGCTGTCCTGGCGGGGATCGCCCCTGGCGGCGGCCTGTGGATGCCCGAGCCCCTCCCCTGTTTCGACGACTGGCCGGAGCTGCTGGACCTCGACTGGAGCCGGCGTTGCGAGGTCCTGCTGGATCGCCTGCTCGCCGATGAGCTCGGCCGCGGGCCCCTCGCCCGCGCCGTCCAAGACGCCCTCGATTTCCCGGTGCCGCTGGTGGAGGTCCGGCCCGGCCTTTTCGTCCTCGAGCTGTTCCACGGGCCGACCCTGGCGTTCAAGGACTTCGGCGCCCGCTTCTTCGCCGCCGTGCTCGACCTCGTCCGCGATCCCGGCCGGCCGCCCCGGCGGATAACCATCCTCACGGCCACCAGCGGCGACACCGGCGCGGCGGTGGCGCAGGCGTTCTGGAAGCGGCCCGGGGTGCGCGCTGTCGTGCTCTATCCCAAGGGGCGGGTCTCGGCCCTGCAGGAGCGGCAATTCTCGACGCTGGGCGAAAACGTCACCGCGCTGGCGGTGGACGGCGCTTTCGACGACTGCCAGGCGCTGGTGAAGGCCGCCTTCGCGGACGCGGAGCTCTCGGCCCGCCACGGCCTGACCTCGGCCAACTCGATCAACGTGGCGCGCCTGCTGCCGCAGACCCTCTACTATGCCGAGGCGGTGGCGCAGCTCCGCCGCCGGGGGACCGCGGAGCCGCCCGTGATCGCCGTGCCCAGCGGCAACTTCGGCAACCTCTGCGCGGGTCTGCTGGCGCGCTCCATGGGCCTGCCGGTGAAGGCCTTCGTGGCGGCCACCAACGCCAACGACACCGTCCCCGAGTACCTGGACACCGGCGCCTACCGTCCCCGCTCCTCGGTGGCCACGATCTCGAACGCCATGGACGTGGGAGCCCCCAACAACTGGGAGCGCATCGAGCACCTCTTCGCGGGGGATCTGGAGGCCCTGCGCCGCGTCCTGCGCTGGGGCTGGAAGACCGACGAGGAGACCGCGGGGGTGATCCGCGACCTCCACGCCGCGGGGTACCTCGCCGATCCCCACGCCGCCGTGGCCTATGGCGTCCTCGCGGACCGCCTCGCCCCAGGAGAGACCGGCGTCTTCCTGGGTACCGCCCACCCCGCCAAGTTCCTGCCGGTCTATGAGGCGATGGGGATCGAGGTGCCGGTCCCGGAGCCCCTCGCGGCCCTGCTGGACCAACCGCTGCTGGCGAAGGAGATCCCGAACGAGATCGGGGCGGTGGTGGCGGCGCTACAGTAGGGGCTCGGTCGACGGCCCCGCTCAACGGCCCTCGAGCAGCACCTGCTCGCGCCGCACCGCCTCGGCCATCCCCACCAGCAGCGGCAGGTCGCCGCCCGGGAAGAGCGGGCGGTCTCCACGAGCGCTTCGCCGGTCATCTCCTCTCCCGCCGAACAGCGCGGACTTAGACGGCCGCGGTTTTGGATCTCAACCCTGCCGAGGTCTCACGCCAGAGGTGCTCGATGTCTCCCACGTGCTGGCGAACCCAGTCGTCGTCGAACACGGTCTCCAGATAGCGCTCGCCGCGGTCGGGCAGAATGGCCACACAGGTGGCCCCCGCCGGGATCCGGTCCTGAAACCTCTCCACCGCGGCGAGCACGCCCCCCGAGGAGCCACCGGCAAGGATCGCCTCGGTGCTCACCAACCGCCGGCATCCGACCACGCACTCCTGATCGGTCACGTGCACACACTCATCGACCGACAGCGACTCGGCGAGCGGAGGACGAAGGCCCGCCCCCAACCCGGGAATCATGCGTTTGGCCTTGACGTCGCTGAAGATCAGGCTCCCCACGGCGTCGACGGCGATCACCCGGGTGCCGAGCCCGAGCTCGCGGACGTACTCGACGCAACCGCGCACCGTCCCGCAGGTGCTGGTGGCCACGAAGAGGAAATCCAGCCTGCCGTCCAGGGCGGTCACGATCTCGTGCATCGTGGTGCTGTAGTGCGCTGCGGGATTCTGGAGATTGGCGTACTGGTTGGGCCAGAAAGATCCCTCGATCTGCCCCAGCAGCTCACGGACCCGGTTGAGCCTCGCCTGCAGAAACTCTCCGCTCTCGGGATCGGGCTCCGTCACCAGGTCGATCTCCGCGCCATAGGCGCGCAGCACCCGCAGGTTCGTGGGAGAGGTCTTGACGTCGACCACACAGAGGAGGCGCAAGCCGTGATAGCGGCAGGCCTGCGCCAGGCCGACGCCCATGTTCCCCGAGCTCGACTCGATGACGACGGTACCGGGACGGACCGCTCCGGAGCGAACCGCATCCTCGAGAATGACCAGCGCCGGGCGGTCCTTGATGCTGCCGCCCGGGTTCAGCGCTTCCAATTTTGCGTACAGCCTGAAACTAGCGTCGGGTAACACGCGGCGCAGGCGAATCAGGGGCGTATTGCCAACCGCCGCGAGGATCCCGTCACAAACCCGGGGCAGCACGGGCCGGCCGGGATTCCCGGAAAGAGCAGGATCGAATAGCTTTTCTCTTTCTACAGACATATGTAATGCTGAGGGAGCGACCACCGGGCCGGTCCAACTATCTCACTGTGTGCCCACACCCTCTCAAAGCGGGACAGCGTATTCGAACCGGAGCAAGTCGACGGTGGGGCCGCTGGAGCAGGCAGGCTCACTCGAACGTGGACAGCTTGCGCAGCAGATCGGCACGGGGCATCCGGCAGAGATTGCCGCCGGTGAAGAACGGATCCTCGGTCACCTCACGCTGCGCGTAGGCCGGCGGCTCGATCGCCATCAGCTCGTCGAGCCCTCCGGCCTCGGTCTCGCAGAGGACGAGCCCTTCGAGCTCGCCCTCAAAGACGTCGATCGAGAACACCCGGCCGCGATCGTGGTGGTAATAGCGGACCTTCCTGAGCCGGTATCCCGGGAGGCTGTCGAGGAGCGCGTGCTCGCTCGGCGACAGCAGGATGCGACTGATCGTCTGGAAATAGGGAGAGGCCGACTCGGCCTTCTTGGTCAGCTTGAGGAGGCGTCGTCCGGTGTCCGAGTCCGTGAGGATTCTCAACCGGAGCCTCGTATCCCGAAGGTATTTGTCCTCGAACGTCTTTGAATAGGATTCGACCAGGCTCCGCCAGCCTGATTGCGGTGAAACCAGGAATCTTCTTTCGTGCTCGATGCGGGTGTATTTGGTTTCTTCCTCGGAAAAGTTTTGCATGGTTTATAGCGTACCCTCTCGCAGAGACCGCCGCGGCGAGCTCAGTGCGAACCCTCGCCGCTTCAGGACAGGCGGCGCAGACCTCGTCGATCTTCTGAGCCATCTGCTTCGCGAGCGGCTGATACCTGGATGCGGGCTTTTTCACCTCTCCATCTCGACGGCGGAGTAATCGGCGCCGAGCCAGCTCCCCCTCGACATTCTGGTCACATTCGAGCGGTACGCTCCCTTGATAGGGCGGATCCAGCGCGGCGACGATCCAGGCGTCCGTGCTCAACGACGGGGTCGCCAGGACCACAAAGTCCGGCAGGGGATCGCGTGCCAACCAGTCACGGGTCACCGCCTCTCGTAGAGCGTTGGACGTCGTGTCGGCGGGTGGGCAGGGATGAGAGATCCCCAGGTTATGAGCCATCGAGCAGTCGACATGGATGACGATAAAGTCTAGCGGCAACCCAGGGATGCCAGAAAGAAACGATTCCAGCAGCGGCCCCATCTGCTGACACCAGGCCCTCACCCCTTTCCAACCGTGTGGGGATTTCGAGGCCAGGGTCATGTCAGGCCGGATATGCAGAAAATCGGCGTCCGGCGCCACGGTCCGGATCAGCTCTTCGAGGGCCAGCCAGTCCGACGGCCCCTCGGCCACGAGCCCCACGCGGATCATCGGATTTAGAGCAGCCTCGGAACGCCGCCCAGGCGGCCCATCACCCAGAGGCGGGAGAGGCTCACCCCGTTTTCGGCTTGCTCCAGGAGCTCCGGGCTCACCTCGACCCGCCGCACCTGCGTGGCGCCCTCCGGGTTCCGGTCCACGGCGAAGAGCCGGATCGCGGGGTTGGTCAGGTCGAGCCCGTCCAGCACCAGTGGATTGTGGGTCGTCGCGAGCACCTGCCGCGCTCCGTCTTGGGCCACCTGGTCCGAGAGCAGGCGGGTCAGCGCCCGGGCCAGACGCGGGTGGAGGGCCTGGTCGAAGTTGTCCACGGCGAAGAAGCGCGGCGCGTTTGCGTGGCTGACCAGGGCCAGCATGAACAGCACGTGGAGGGCTCCCTCGCTCGCGTCGTAAGCCGACAGGGTGTTGCGCTCCGGCCGCATATACCGGTCCCGGAAACGCAGGACGATGGGAGTGGTCTTGACCGCGGGGGAGACGGGGGCCTGCGGAGCCGGAACCGCCAACATGCTCTCGGCCCATTCGATCATGTCCCAGACCTCGCCCAGATCGAAGGGGCCCAGCGTCTCCGCCGCACGATCGACCAACTGTTGGACCGTCTCCGGCAATCCTCCCCCGGTCAAGCCGAGCGGATCGCGGGCCACCTCTTCCGCCGCGATGCCCCGCAGGACCGGGGTCGTGGGCGCGTAGATGGCGAAATTCACCAGATCGTCGATCAGCCCTCGGGCCGCTACCGTATTCTCCCGCCGGGCCAGGGCCAACCGGGCCACCGTCTGGTCAGGCTCCGGCTTGATGGTCTCGGCCTTTCCCTTCCCGTCGTAGATCTTGCAGTCCGCCGCGGTGCGGGCGACAAGGGGTCCATCGCCATCGCGTAGCGATTCCGAAGCGATCCTCCAGCGAAAGCTCGGCTCCGCGATCGGATTGTCCAGCCCCACGCGGTAGCTGGCATCCCGGGCCGTGGCCGTCAGAGTGATGAGACGCCGAAAAGCCTTGTTTTTGAAGGAGGTCTTGTAGAGAGCCGGCAGGCCGGGCCGGACGCCCCGGTACCGCAACGTTTCCGGCTCCACGGAGCCGAAGGCCGCGGCGCTGGCGACGCCGACCGCCTCCAGAAGGTTGCTCTTGCCGCTGCCGTTCGCCCCGATGAAGACGTTGAACGCGCCCAGCTCGACCGACGCTTCGGAGAGCGATTTGAAACCTTCCACTTTGAAGGTCGAGAGCATTCAGCCATTCTACCGCTCTTCCAGCACCCGCCCCAGCCGCCCCGAGGTCAGGCGCTCCAGGCTGGCGTGGGGGCGGACGATCGTCTCTTCGCGGCGGGGACCGGTGGAGACGAGGGTGACGGGGGCCTCGATCTCAGCCTCGATGAAGTCGATGTAGTCCCGCGCCTCCTGCGGCAGGTCGTGCCACTCCAGGATGCCCACGGTGGAGCGCTTCCAGCCCTTGAAGGTGCGCAGGACAGGCTCGGCCGCCTCCAGGGAGCGGCGGTCCGGGGGGAAATGGCTCACGGTCTCGCCGTGGAGGCGGTAGGCGGTGCAGACCGGAATCTCATCGAAATCGTCCAGGACGTCGAGCTTGGTCAGGGCCACCGCATCCACCCCGTTGAGGAGCTGGCCGTAGCGGGCGGCCACGGTGTCCAGCCAGCCGCAGCGGCGCGGACGGCCGGTCACCGTGCCGAACTCGTTCCCCCGCGTGCGCAGGAGCTCCCCCGTGGCGTCCGTCAGCTCGGCGGGGAACGGCCCCCCTCCCACCCGCGTCGTGTAGGCCTTGAGCACGCCGATGGCGCCGTCGATCCGCGTCGGCGGCACGCCGGTGCCCGTGCAGGCTCCACCGGTGGTCGAATTGGAGCTGGTCACGAAGGGGTAGGAGCCGTGGTCGATGTCGAGCAGCGACCCCTGGGCCCCCTCGAACAGCAGGCACTTCCCCTCCCGGATCCAGCCGTTGAGGAGCTGCTCGGTGTCGCGCAGGCTGGGCCTGATGCGCTCCCCCCAGCCGTGGCACATGTCGGTATACACGGCGGGGGACGGCAGGGAGGGCCCGCCCAGGGCCGTCAGCTCGACCTGGATGCGCGAGAGGAGCACGCGCAGGCGCTCCTCCAGGTCCGGAGCGAAGAGGTCGACCATGCGCAGGCCGAAGCGGGAGGCCTTGGCCTCGTAGGCCGGGCCGATCCCCCGCGAGGTGGTGCCGATGCGGCCGGCGCCGCGCGCCTCCTCGCGCGTCTGGTCGAGGGCGGCGTGGCAGGGGAGCAGCACGTGGGCGCGGTTGGAGACGAACAGCCGGCCGTCGAAGCGCACCCCGGCCTCGTAGAGGCGGCCGAGCTCGGAGAGCATGGCGTCCGGCGCGATCACCATGCCGTTGCCCAGCACGCAGCTCATGTCAGGATGCAGGATTCCCGACGGGATGAGCTGCAGCGAGAAGTGGCGGTCGCGGAACTTCACCGTGTGGCCGGCGTTGTGCCCACCCTGATAGCGCACGACGCCGTCGAAGGCCGGGCAGAGGAGATCCACGATCTTCCCCTTGCCCTCGTCCCCCCACTGCATCCCCACGATGACGGCGTTGGCCATATGCGAACCTGCCCTTCTAAGCTCCAGTATCTTCTGTGCCGTGCGCACAGCCGGCCGGGGACAGTACCAGAGGATGGGAGGGGGGGCAAGAAGGTGCTAGCATCTAGGCGGTTTCTGGAGCCAGGAGGCACGTGCAGACTTTTCTCGATATCGCGACGATCCTGTTGCCGCTCGCCTACCTGCTGGTGGCGATCGACTACGGCTTCCTCTTCTTCGCCTCCCAGCCGTTCGCCGAGCGGACGGCCACCCCGGCCCTGCGCGGCACGGTGCTGCTCCACCTCGCCTATCTGGTGGGCGAGGTGGTCCAGTGGAGGCAGCTCCCGGCGGCCACGGTGCCGCAGGCGCTCTCGGTGGTGGCCTTCGCCGTGGCGGTGGTCTACGTGTTCGTGGAGTGGCACGGCCGGGCGCGCACCACCGGCTTCTGGCTGGTCTCGCTGGTCTTCTTCTTCCAGCTCCTGTCGGCGATCCTGGCCTCGATGCTGACCCACTCCAGCCCCCCGGACCGGGCGATCTTCCATGATCCTTTCTTCTCTCTCCATGTGTCGCTCGCCCTGCTCGGCTACGCGGCCTTCGTGGTGAGCGCGGCCTACGCCTTCCTCTATCTCCAGCTCTACCGCGACCTCAAGGCGGGCCGCTTCTCCACCTTCTACGGCAAGCTGCCGCCGCTGGAGGTGCTGGAGAAGATGATGATCGGCGCCATCTGGGTGGGGTTCGTGACGCTGACCGGCGCGGTGGTGACCGGCGCCCTTTGGTCTGAACGGACCCATACCGGCTCGCTGAGCGATCCCAAGATCCTGTTCACGCTGGCGATCTGGGCGCTCTACGGCGCGGCGCTGCTGATGCGCCGGCTGCGCCGCTGGCAGGGGCGGCAGACGGCCCTCGCCAGCCTCACCGGGTTCGGCGTGATCCTTTTCTCGCTGATGGCGGTGAACTTCTTCCTCACGGGCTTCCACGGGTTCCTCTAAGGACGATGTCGGACGATTCGCGGCACCCCGCCGGCTCTCCGGACCCGCCCCTGCTCCTGGTCGGCACGGATTTCCGCTGCTCGCCGTTGGAGCTGCGCGAGCGGGTCTCTTTCGCCAAGGAGGAGGCCGAGAAGGCGCTCGTCCATCTGCTCGCCCGCGCCGAGGTGGCCGAGGCCTTCCTGCTCTCGACCTGCAACCGCACCGAGCTCTATCTCCAGCCGCGCGACGAGGACGGCGCCTACAAGGCGGCCCTGGACATGGTCTTCCTCGCCCGCGCGCCGGAGCTCGAGCGGCCCGGCCGGCTGTACGTGAAGCGCAACGGCGAGGCGGCCCGGCATCTGATGGCGGTGGCGAGCGGCCTGGAGTCGATGGTGCTCGGCGAGCCCGAGATCCTGGGGCAGGTCAAGCAGGCCTCCGCTCTGGCCGAGGCGGTCGGGGCCGAGGGGACGGTGCTCAAGCGCCTGCTGCGCAGCGCCACCTCGGCCGGCCGGCGGACCCGCCAGGAGACGGCGATCTCCGCGGGCGCGGTGTCGATCGGCTACGCCATCGTGGAGCTGGCGCGGCAGATCTTCAGCGGCCTGGAGGAGTGCCGGGTGCTGATGGTGGGCGCCGGCGAGATCGCCCATTCGGTGACCCGGCCACTGATCGAGCGGGGCGCCCGCGAGCTGGTGGTGGCCAACCGGAGCCTGGAGCGGGCCGCGCAATTCAAGGAGGAGTTTCCCAGTGCCGAGCTGGTCCCCTTCGACCGCCGCCAGGACGAGGCGGCCCAGGCCGACCTGGTGGTGGTCTCGACGGGCGCCGACGAGCCGGTGCTCACCCGCAAGCACATCGCCCAGGCGATGCGCGCCCGCCCCTCGCGGCCGCTGCTGGTGGTGGACCTCGGCGTGCCCCGCAACGTCGAGCCGGCCGCCGGCAAGGTGGAGAACGTCTTCCTGCACACCATCGACTCGCTCGACCTGCTGATCCAGCGCAACCTCAAGCGCCGCCGGGACGAGGTGCCGCGCGCCGAGGAGATCATCGAGCAGGAGCTCCACCACTTCCGCGCCTGGTTCCGCGCCCTGGGCGCCGAGCCGCTGATCGCCCGTCTCCAGAAGCAGGCGGAGCGCATCCGCCAGCAGGAGCTGGCCGACGCCCTCTCCCGCTTCCCGGCCGAGACCCACGCGGATCTCGAGCGGCTGACCCGCTCGCTGGTGCGCAAGATCCTCCACCACCCCAGCAGCCGGCTCCGTGACGGGGCCGACGACCTCTCCCGCCTGGACCTGGTCCGCGAGCTCTTCCACCTCGATGATGACGACGAAAGCTGACGCCATCTTCCGCCTCCGGCTGGGCACCCGCCGGAGCGCCCTCGCCATGGCCCAGTCGGGCATGGTGGCCCGCAACCTGGAGGCCGAGCACCCCGGGCTCGACGTCGAGCTGGTGCCGATCGTCACCACCGGCGACGTGGTGACCGGCGACCTCGCCCGCTTCGGCGGCAAGGGGCTGTTCACCAGGGAGCTGGAGAGCGGCCTGCTCGACGGCTCGCTCGATCTGGCCGTGCACAGCCTGAAGGATCTGCCGGTCACCCTCCCCGATGGGCTCGCCGTGGCCGCGCACCCACAGCGCAACGACTGCCGCGACGTGCTGGTGAGCGAGGACGCCGAGGATCTCGACGGCCTGCCCGCGGGGGCGATCGTGCTCACCGGCGCCCTCCGCCGCCGGGCGCAGATCCTGATGCGCCGGCCGGACCTGCGCGTGGAGCCGATCCGCGGCAACGTGGACACCCGCCTGCGCAAGTGGCGCGAGCTGGGGGTCCCCGGCGGCGTCATCCTGGCCGGCGCCGGGCTCAACCGCCTGGCCCTGCAGGACCTGCCCATCCATCCGCTCGATCCTGAGATCATGGTCCCCGCGCCGGGCCAGGGGACCCTCGCCCTGGAGACGCGCACCGGGGGCATGGCCGCCACCCTCTGCTCCGCGCTCAACGATGCGGACACCGCCCGCGCCGCCGAGGCCGAGCGCCGCGTGGTGGCCGCCTTCGGCGGCGACTGCACGCTGCCGCTGGCCGCCTGGGCCCGTCCCGAGGGGGAGGACGGCCGCATCCGCCTGACCGGCCTCCTCACCACGCCGGACGGCCGCCAGGCCGCCCGCGGAGAGGCCGTGGCCGCCACCCCGCGAGAGGCCGCGGACGCCTGCGTCGCCGCCATGCGGGCGGACGGGGCGGACGAGGTGCTGGAGAGGATCCGGGCGTCGTAGTGCCCTCCCTGGCCGGCCTCCGCGTCGTCGTCACCCGCGCCGAGCACCAGTCCGAAGGGCTCGCCGCCGCGTTCGCGCGGGCCGGGGCCCGGGTGGAGCTCCTCCCCCTGCTGGCGGTCGTCCCGCCCGCCGATCCGCGCCCCCTGGAGCGGGCCGCGGCGGATCTCGCGTCCTACGACTGGCTCGTCTTCACCTCGGCGAACGCCGTCGAGGCCTTCCTGCCGCTCACCGGCCCTCTGCGCTCCGGCCTGAGGATCGCCGCCGTGGGCCCCGCCACGGCCGCGGCGTTGCGCGCTTTCGGCAGCGAGCCCCACCTGACCGCCCGCAAGGCCGAGGCCGAGGGATTGGCCGCGGACCTCGCCCCGCGGATCGTGGGCCGGCGCGTCCTCCTCCCCCAGGCCGCCGACGCCCGGCCGGCCCTGCTCCAGGAGCTCAAAGGAGCCGGAGCCGAGGCGGTGGCCGTCGTGGCCTACGACAAGCGCCTCCCTCAGGAAGCTCCGGCTCGGGCCGCGGAGCTCTTCGCCACCTCGATCGGCTGGGTGACCTTCACCAGCCCGCGCATCGTCCGCCACTTCGCGGAGCTCTTCGGGACGGACTGGGAGCGGCGGAAGGGGGAGCTGAAGGCCGTCTCGATCGGGCCGGTGACCAGCGCCGAGCTGCGCCGCTTCGGGGTGGAGCCGGCCGCGGAGGCGGCGCGGCCGGGGGATGAGGAGATGGTGGCGGCGGTGACAGGGCGGGCCTAAGAGGGTGTTTGGAAAGTCATCGCGACGCCCCCTCCGCCCGGGCATTCATGCCCGGGCGGAGGAGGCCAGCGTCCCGGACAACTTCCGAGAGTTTCGGCGCGTGGCCGATCTGCAGTGCTTGGAATGGAAACTAT
>DASXJP010000225.1:0-4973 GCA_036497345.1 Thermoanaerobaculia bacterium | reverse complement strand
CGATCATGAAAAAGCAGATGAAGAAGCTGACGCTGAGCCGTGAGACGGTGCGCCGCCTGGGTGAGCGGGAGATGACGGAGATCGCCGGAGGCCTGCCCAACACGACCTACGAATTCTGCCCGACAGAGGCCTTCAATTGCCTGACCTACGGCGGTTGTAACTGAGGAGCCTGCCATGAAAAGGAACCTCAAGAAGCTGGCGTTGTGCCGGGAGACGCTCCGGAGCCTCCGCAAGACCGACCTGCTCGGCGTCGCCGGGGGGAAAGGGCCCACGGCGATCGACTGCTCGGTGACCTGCCTGGGAGCCCAGGACACGGATCTCGTCCTTGACCAGACCTCGTACAACTGCTGACCAGGCCCAGAGTCGCAGACCGGGGCGGCCGACCCGGCTGTGACGCGCGGCACCTCCTCCTACCCTTTCGGGCGTTGCCTTCCTACCCTTCCCCGCGATACAAACCGGGGCGTCATGGCATTCCCTGAAACCCGGCTCCGCCGCTTCCGCCGTACCCCCGACCTCCGCCGCCTCGTGCGGGAGACCCGGCTCTCTCCGGACAATCTGGTCCTCCCCCTCTTCGTCTGCCCCGGCGAGGGGGTGGCGAATCCCATCTCCTCGATGCCCGGCGTCTTCCAGCATTCGGTCGACCGCATCGTCGAGACCTGCCGCGAGGCCTTCGCGGAAGGAATCCGCGCCGTGCTGCTCTTCGGCCTGCCGGAATATAAGGACGCCGAGGGGAGCGCCGCTTGGTCGCCGGATGGCATCGTCCAGCGGGCTCTGCGCGCCCTCGCCGCCGAGGTGCCGGGGCTGGTGAAGATCGTCGACGTCTGCTTCTGCGAGTACACGAACCACGGCCACTGCGGCGTGCTCCACGGCTACGAGGTGGACAACGACGCCACGCTGGCGAACCTCGCCAAGCAGTCGGTCTCTCTCGCCGAGGCCGGCGCGGACGTGATCGCCCCCTCGGACATGATGGACGGCCGGGTCGGGGCCATCCGCCAGGCGCTCGATGCCGCGGGCTTCGCCGCCACGCCGATCCTCTCCTACGCGGTGAAATTCGCCAGCGGCTTCTACGGCCCGTTCCGCGAGGCCGCGGAATCGGCGCCCAAGTTCGGCGACCGCCGCGCCTATCAGATGGACCCGGCGAACGGCCGCGAGGCGATGCGCGAGGCCGCGCTCGACGTCGAGGAGGGGGCGGACATGCTGATGGTCAAGCCCGCCCTCGCCTATCTGGACATCCTGGCGGCCCTGCGCCGGCGCTTCGATCTGCCCCTGGCCGCCTACCACGTGAGCGGCGAATACGCCATGCTCAAGGCGGCGGCCGAGCGCGGCTGGATCGACTACGATCGCGTGATGATGGAATCGCTCCTCGCCATCCGCCGCGCCGGGGCCGACCTCATCCTCACCTACGCCGCCCGCGAGGCGGCGCGGCTGCTGGCCGCGGGGTGGGTGGAATGAGGGCCCTCATCACCCCGACCCTCTTCTCCCGTCCCCTCCCCCCTCCCTCACCGGGAGAAGAGGGAGAAAGCCCCTTCGGGGTGGTCTTCGGGTGGGGGTTCCCCTCTCCCGGTGAGGGAGGGCGGGAGGGGACGGGAGAGGGGCCAGGGGTGAGGGTTCGGGAGGGCCGGCCATGAGCGACCTCATGGCCCGCGCCGAGAAGATCCTCCCCGGCGGCGTGAGCTCCCCCGTGCGCGCCTTCCGGGGGGTGGGCGGCACGCCGGTCTTCGTGCGCGCCGCGCAGGGGGCGTATCTCGAAGGCGAGGACGGCCGGCGCTACGTCGACTACATCGGCGGCTACGGGCCCCACATCCTGGGGCACCGCCATCCGGCGATCGTGGCGGCGATCGCGGAGGCCCTCGGCCGCGGCACGGCGTTCGGCGCGCCGACCCTCCCCGAGGTGGAGATCGCGGAGACCATCGCCTCGGCCCTCCCCTCGGTCGAGATGGTCCGCCTGGTAAATTCGGGCACCGAGGCCACGATGTCGGCCCTGCGGCTCGCCCGCGCCGCCACCGGCCGCGACAGATTCGTCAAATTTGAGGGGTGCTATCACGGCCACGCCGACCCGTTCCTGATCGCCGCCGGCTCGGGCGCGGCCACCATCGGCGTCCCTTCGTCTCCGGGCGTTCCCGCCGCCGTGGTGGCGGACACCCTGCTCGCCCCCTACAACGATCTCCCGGCCGTGGAGCGGCTGTTCGAGGCGGCCGGCGACTCCATCGCCGCCGTGATCGTGGAGCCGGTCGCCGGCAACATGAACCTGGTGCCGCCCCTGCCCGGCTTCCTGGAAGGGCTCCGCGCCCTCTGCGACCGCCACGGCGCGATCCTGATCTTCGACGAGGTGATGACCGGCTTCCGGGTCGCCTGGGGCGGCGCCCAGAACGTGCTCGGCGTGCGGCCGGACCTGACCACGCTCGGCAAGGTGATCGGCGGCGGCTTACCCCTCGCCGCCTACGCCGGCCGGCGCGACCTCATGCAGCGCATCGCCCCCGCCGGTCCCGTCTACCAGGCCGGCACCCTCTCCGGAAACCCGCTGGCGGTCGCCGCCGGACGGGCCGCCCTGAAGGAGCTCGCTCCAGGCGGCGCCTACGAGGCGCTGGAGCGGACCGGCGCGCGGCTCCAGGCGGGGATCGAGGAGGCGGGACGGCGGCACGGCATCCCGGTCCGGGTGGAGCGCAAGGGGTCGATGCTCGGCCTCTTCTTCACCGACCAGCCGATCCACCGCCTGGAGGACGTCAACGCCACGGACCGGCCCCGCTTCGCGCGCGTCTTCCACCAGTTGCTCGACCGCGGCGTCCACCTCCCCCCCTCCCCCTACGAGGCGATGTTCCTCTCGACGGCCCACGGTGACGCCGAGATCGCGGCGACCCTCGCGGCCTTCGACGCCGCCTTCGCCCAGGAAGCGGCGGGATGACCCATCCGGACGTCCTCGTCCTCGGCGGTGGCATCATCGGCCTCGCGGCCGCCCGCGAGCTCGCCCTGCGGGGGCTGCGGGTGGAGGTGGTCGAGCGGCTGCCGGCCGGCGCCGAGGCGTCGTTGGCCGCCGCCGGCATGCTCTCGCCGTTCAGCGAGGCGGCCTCTTCCGGTCCCTTCCTCGACGCCTGCCGCGCCTCCCGCGACCTCTGGGGTCCCTGGGTGGCCGTCCTGGAAGAGGAGACCGGGCTAACGGTGGACTACGACACCAGCGGCTCTCTGCTGGTGGCGCTGGGCGAGGAAGACGAGGCCGAGCTCGACCGCGCCCTCCAGAGCGCGCGCGATCTGGGAGAGCGGGCCGACGAGGTGGATCTCCCGGCCCTGCGCCACTGGGTGCCGGACATCACGCCCGAGGCGCGCCGGGCCGTCCATCTCACCGGCGAGCACCGGGTGGACAACGTGCAGCTCTGCGCCGTGCTGGCGCTGGCCGCGCAGAAGCTCGGCGTGACCCTCCACTACGACAGCGAGGTCGAGCGCGTCGAGCTCCGGCACCCCGAGGGGACGGTGCTGGTCCACGGCCGGCACTGGCGCAAGGAGGCGCGGCTGCTGGTGCTCGCCGCCGGCGCCTGGAGCGGGCTGATCCCGGAGCTCCCTCCCCTGCCCGTCCGCCCCGTGCGCGGCCAGGTGCTCCTGCTGGGCGGCGTCGAATGGCCGTGGCGCGGCAGCCTCCGGCAGGGCCACTTCTACGCCGTGCGCCGCGGCGCCACCGGCTTGCTGATCGGCGCCACGGTCGAGGAGGCGGGGTTCGACAAGCACAACACGGTCGAGGGGATCGAGGACCTCCTCGCCTTCACCCGCCGGCTCTTCCCCGGCATCGGCAGAACCCGCCTGGAGACGGTCTGGGCGGGCTTGCGGCCGGGCACTCCGGACGACCTGCCGCTCCTGGGGAGAATCCCGGGCTGGCCCGTGCTGGCCGCCACCGGCCACTTCCGCAACGGCATCCTGCTCGCCCCCTGGACGGCCCGGGAGGTGGCGCGGCTCGCCTTTGCGGAGGGGGAAGAGATCCCCGAGCTCTCACCGCGGCGTTTCCTCAGCGGCTCCTGAGGGTATAATCCCGCCACGGAGGGGCGAAACCGCCTACAATCTGTCTGTTGGCTGCCAAAGGAGAGGCTTGGAATGACCCACATCATCACCGAACCCTGCATTGGAGTGAAGGATACCGCCTGCGTCGACGTCTGCCCGGTCGACTGCATCTACGGCAAGAACGAGGACTGGGAGATGCTCTACATCCACCCCGAGGAGTGCATCGACTGCGGCCTCTGCGTCGACGCCTGCCCGGTCGAGGCGATCTACCCCTTGGAGGAGGTCCCCGACAAGTGGAAGGCGTTCATCGCCAAGAACTACGAGCACTTCGGCATGACCCCTCCCTGACCGGCGGGCTCTCCGCTTCCAGGCCTCGAAGGAAAGGCGCGGCTGCGGCCGCGCTTTTTCGTTGGCCCGTGCCTTGCCGCGGATGCAGGGTGCCTCGCCATGAATGCAGGGCGCAAGTCTCTGTGCTGTAAGCGGAAACCCGATGGCCGGTAGGCTCGAGGTGACGCCCGGTGAAGGCAGCGGGCTGCTCCGAAGCCCTCGCCAATCTCTTGTAAGTCTCTGATTCCAGGGGAGTATCTCTTCTCGATTCCGGCCTGGCACAGGTCTGGCTCCATCCCTGGACAGCGGGCAATGGCGCCCTGACAAAATCAGGAGGGAATCATGAAGAAGCGGTTGACGGTCTATCTGTCTCTCGTCGCGGGCATGGCACTTCTCTGTCTGGGGATCGGATACCTGAATTCGGCGCAGGCCCAGAGCACGCCTCCCCCTCCGGGGTCCTATACCCTGACCTGCACCAACATCACTTTCACCGGTACCCCCGGAAAGACGCCCCTGACCCTGTCGGCAACCTGCAAAAAGGCGAATGGCGGCACCCAGCAGACCACCCTCAAGTACGACATCGCCAACTGCAACGGCACCCTCAAGTGGGCCCCCAACGGCTGCTAACGGCCGCTGCCCCCACGGATTGAGACCCGCCCCTG